>DATHFI010000091.1:0-4809 GCA_035490275.1 Planctomycetota bacterium | reverse complement strand
GGTGGCGTCCGTAGCGCTGTCCATCTGTCCCGGCAGGCGGCCGTACTGATGCGTGGTTCCCAGGTTGCTCGCGTTGAGGTCCTTCCAGAGCTCCTTGCGGGAGGTGTAGGTCATCTTCCGGGCGGTCACCAATGTCGATGATTTCGTCGCGGGATCGGGCACTTTCGTCTCGATGAGGAGGCCGTCGTCGCCGTAGAGACGCTCCTCGACGATGGCGCTCATGGCATCCCGCACATAATGGACCCGGCCTCCGGCATCCATCTCGAAGAACGATTCGGCTCCCGAGTTGTCCCTCGTCTTGATGACCCGTCCACTCCGGTCGTACCAAGTCATCGTGGTGATCAACTGGTCCGGCGACGGTGTTCCGGGGGTGACACCCGTAATCTGAGTGACGATCAACCGGCCCCGCTCATCATGAAACGTATTCACGACACGTTGGAAGGCGCTCGCGAGCATCCCGTTTACCACTTCGGGACCAAACGATTCGGTGGCCCGAACCTGATCGGCCTCGTCGTAGTAGGAAACGGTGCTGGTATAGGGATCGGGACCGGACACCACGTTGGGCCTGCCGTAACCGTCGTAGCGGGTCTGGATGGTCCGGATGTCCCCGGAGATGTTGGAGGCGTTCAGCGAGGGTCCGCCGTGGATCTCCTGGGTGAAGTGGACGCTGCCTGCGTAGCCATCGTAGGTGTAAACAGTCACCATCATCGGACCACCGCCGCTCGTGCCGACAGTGGTGCCCGCGGGAACCCGGAGTTCTACAAGGCGACCCAATGAATCGTAAATACGAGTCGTGACCACTCCGCGCACATCCGTCACGGCACGCACGTTGCCGTGGGCATCCACGGTTTGGGTCCAGCTCCCGTCGGGACCCGTTCCTCCGGTGACCTGTCCCTCCCGATTATAGGTTGTCGTTGTCGCGAGGCCCGCGGGCGGTTGGTCGGAGACTTGATTGCCGTCCAAGTCATACTCGTAGACCGTTGTCCGATGGGCGTTGATGTCCGAGGCGTTGGAGTTCTCGATCGAGGTCACCGCAGTCAACCTGACCTCGACGAGGCGGTGAAGGCCGTTGTACTCGTATTCGGTCCAACCGGGGGCTGAGTTGTCGGGCCCGCCCTGCGGCAGCCGGTGGGCCGTCATGTGGCCCATCACGTCGTATTGGAAGTCCTCCGTTTGCGTGGTTCCCGGCGCCTGCTTGCTTCCCGGAAGGCCGGTTACGGTGTCGAAATCGGAGAATACCGTGGCCCGGTTTTCCTCGTCCGTGATCCCGGACAGGGCTCCGAAGGGGCCGGCGTACTCGTATTGGATGGATTGGCCGGGGGACATCTGGCCCTGGGGAGGGGAGGCGTCGGTGTACGTGATGTTCGCCAGGAGGCCCCGGCGGCCGCTGCCGGTGTTGCTCGTATAGTAGCTGAAGGACGTGGGGCGGACCGGCTGGACCCCCGCCCACAAGCCGGTCATGACGGCGTCTCCCACGACGCTGGCCACGTGATGAAGCCCGTCGGAAGTGTATCCGTATTGGGCGATGATTCGGGGCGAGATCATTCCCGCCCACTGCCTCACCGTGGCGACGCGGTCGATGACGTGCTCCTGGCCGATTTCGGCGGAAGCGTTGTAGTCATAAGTGGTTCTAATTCCCCAGCGGTTCTGGGTCTCCCCGAGACGCCATTCCGAGTCGTAGAGGAAGCGCACGGGCGAGAATCCCATGGGAATAGCGGGATCGATGAGCGCCTGGCTCGGGGACCAGCCGACAAGGAAGAGGTCGTCCCAGATGTCAAGGACGATGCTCCGCCGCGGATCGGAAACAAAACGGGTCCGATGTCCCCTCCGATCTGTCACGACCGTTTCATAGTTGGGATCGCTCGCGGGGTCCATGGGGAGCGTGATCTGGTCGTTGTAATAGAAGATCACCTGGGGATTCGCCCCTCCAGTGTCCCCCGGGTTGGGGTCCAGCGAGCGGTTGCCGTCCGATGGATCGAGCACCGCGACCACCCGGCCATCCAGCGTGTAAAGGCAGGTCCAGCCGTAATTGTTGAGCCCTCGAGGCGGGAGAGCCCGTTGCAGGAGGTTGAAGCGGGAGGTGCCCGTGGTCGTCAGGTAATACTCGAATGAATAGACCGGCGAGGGGGCCTCGCCGATGAAATGAACCTCGACGAGGTGGCGGTCGGTATCCGACGCGGGTCCGCCCCCGTAAACGAAGGTGTATTGGCTCCCCTTCGGATCGGTGATGCGCGAGATGCGGGGGGGGCGATTGCTGTTCTGCATCGATTCGTATTCGATCTCGGTCGTCCTCAGGCCCCCCTTGTCACGAATGTACTGAAGGCGGCCCCCGGAATAGCTGAGGGTGATCGCCTCGCCCGCGGGATCGGTGATCTGAGTCAATTTACCGTTCGCATTGAACCGGTAAACCATCCCGTTTTTCAGGGTCATGATGTACTCGGTCATGAGATCCGAGAGCAGGGTGGGGGAGCTTACCGATGACTGCGTCCGCTCCAACTTGGCGATGAGGCCGCCGGTGCGGTCGAAATTGGTCCCGGCGGCGTGATAGCACCGCCCCCCGGTGCCGGGCCCGAAGGCGGAGTATCTGAAGTTCACGTACCGGCCGTCGGGAAGCAAGAGGGTGATGCTGTCCGCGATCCGCCAGGGATTTTGACCCGGTTGATTGAACGCCCGCCAATGATCGATGAGGTACATTTCGTAATTGAGCTTCCAGCCGCGCGGCAGAAGGCCGCGCCGTGACTCGAGCGAGTTGTAGATGAGGCGCACCTCCTGATTGAGGCCGGCCCCCTGAGTGGCAAAAAGAGGCAGATCGTAGTGCAGGTTGCCATTCGTTATGTTCACGGAGGCGCCGGGGAATACGCCGACCATCGCATTGGGGTCGCGCACACCGAGCTCGAACTCCATGGTACGGGTGTACTGGTTGCAATCGACGAGGTGGAATTGGTCGTCCTGGTCGATGTCGACGTCGATCTGATCGCCGATATCGAGGCCGGTGTACATCGGGCCGCTATAGGTGGGATCGTAGCTCGTGGCCACTTCGAAGGTCTGCGTGGGCAGACGCACCCACGTGGAGGTTCCCCCCGCGGCGGGGGTCAGGGTGGCGTGGGTGACGGAGCGGCCGGTCCAGTTCTGGCCCTGCCTCCTGAAGCCGCTTCCCATAAAGATGTGCGGACGATTCCGGGAATCTGCCAGAGCGCGCGGCGCGATTTTCTCCATCAGGTTCCATTGAGGCGCGCCCGGGATATTGACGTCATTGGCCACGACCGTCCACGGAAGGTTGCCGCTCATTTCGGAGTAGACCTCCTGGACCCCTCCGGGTCCGGGGGTGGCATAGTAGTACACGACAGGGGGGACGCGCGGCAGGCCCCTCGGATCCGGAGCCACTGTCGCGGGCACCTGCTGCTGGACCCATGCGAAGTGCGCCGTGCCATCGGGTCCGACCGCCACGTCCGGCACCCGCTGAAAGGCCCTGATGCGGGGGTCCATGGAATTATCGATCGGGACGGCGCCCCCTCCTTGGATCGAAGCCTCGAGCCCGCCCCGGCGCTCAATGACCACCACGCCGCCCGGGAAATTGAGCTGCTCGTCGGGCCAATTGTTCCGCCACACCACCGTCGCCATGTCATTGAAGAGGTCGAACCGGAACTCACCCAGGGTTCCCGCCCGGCCTCCGGCCCCATAGAGGGTGCCCGGCACGATGCTGCCCACTCCTCCGTTGTAGTGAACCAGGGATTGAGCGTTTGCCTCGAAGCGCTCACAGACCACATGCAGGGTTCCGGCCCTGCTGACCTTGGCCCTCGGGTTCAGGTAGGTGACTCCGCCCCCTCCCTGGGCCACGGGCATCGGTTGACTCCATGTACCGTTCATTCCGAGCACATGAGAGACGATGCTCCCATTGCCGTCGGCATAAACCACATAGACTGAATCGTCCACCGGACTGACGGCGATGTCGGGAGGGCTGGAGTAACTGGTGCTCAAGAGCCACGGGGCCGAGAATCCGTTCGCCCGGCGGTTTTCAGGTCGGCTGTTGTAGTAATAGACTCCCCAAGTCGGGTTGAGCGTCCCCGGAGCGGAGGCACTCTTGGTGGCGGCGATGTGGGCGGCGCCCCGTGAATCGGCGGCGACAGCCATCGAGTACTCTTCGGCGGGGGTGAAATCAGCTCCCGGAATATTGGCCCCGGTATCGACGGTCCCGCCTCCCCATGTGGAGCCGTTGCTCAGGGTCGAAAGCACATTGGTGATCGTCGGGGGGATCGGATTCACGTAACTGTTGGGGCCCGTCCGGTGAATGGGCGCTGCGGGCAGCTGGCCGCTCGGAAACAAGTACCCGTCCACAAGGACCGGGTTGAGCCACTTGGGATAAGCCTGACGGCTGTTCACCGCCCGGAATCTCCGGTCCGCGGACGGATATTGCTCCTGAGGCCGTGAGCGGGCCGCCGACCCGAAGAGCAATAGGCCCGCGACCGAAATCAGGGCTACTTTCAGCGTTCTCATGGCTATCTCCGCATGGCCTCAATGGCCGCAAGGATGCTCTTGCGATCCGAGTCATTCTTCGCCGTTTTCAGGTCCTCCTCCGCGAAGCGAACCGCGAGTTCCTCATTCTTCTTGAGAGAAGCAAGCAATGACCCCTGCGCCCTCCGGTTGCCCGTCACGACCGCAGTCCGGTACTTGACGAGGGTCGACCTTATCGATGCTTCGTGGATGGCTCTCGCGGCCTCGGTATCCGACGCTGGCGGCGGCAGGGATTCGTTAACAGGGTTGTAATTGACCTCGGTTGAGGCCTGCAGCCCGGTCTGAACCACGGATCCG
>DATHFI010000090.1:0-3071 GCA_035490275.1 Planctomycetota bacterium | reverse complement strand
GGGCCGGCCGCGGGCTCATGAAAATCGTGGCGGTCGAGGAGGAGGGCCTGAAGCTGGCCGTGGCGCTTCGAGACCTGCCCCCCGCCCGGGCCCGCAGCGCGATCGTCCCCATCGGCGAGTTCGGCAAAGAACTGGACGAGGGGACCCATTCCATCGAAGAGATCGCGAAGAGACTTGAGGTTGTGAGGTCAGGGTAATTTCCCGCTACAAGCCCTTCTTGCCGGGTCCCGTCGCCGGTTTCAGCAATTCAGTCCGGAACTCGATCACCCCGAAGGGATCCGTATCGGCGTCGAGGAACACCCTGAACGCGTAGAAGCCGGGCGCGGGCAGGGGAATCCCCCTCAGGGCGAGCGCGAAATTGTTCTCCCGGAACTCGAAGCACTCGATCGCCTTCCGAAGCTCGGGCATCACCGGCTTGCCGGAGGAGTCCACGAGCTCGACGCGGAGGGTGTGCGCCCCCACGGCGCCCACGAACTGGAACGCCAGGACCGCTTCCGGATGGACCGCCGGGAACGCGGACGAGTGGATGATCGAGAAAATCCCCTGGTAGGTCCACTTGCCGTGGACCAGCATCGCCCCGTCGCAGAGGAATCCGTAGTTCAGTTTCGCGGGCATGTGCGCTCTCGGCATCCCGCATCCGGCATCCCGCATTGGGCATCAGGGATCCGGCATCCCGCATCGGGCTCGGAACCGGACGCTTCTGACGCTGGGATCTGGGCGCTGGGATCTGGAAGCTACTCCTTCTTTCCGCCGTCCTCATCCACAATCCGTATGTGAAGTTCTTTCAGTTGTTTTTCCGTTACCGTGCCCGGCGCCCCCGTCATCAGGTCGACCGCCCGCTGCGTCTTGGGGAAGGTCAACACGTCGCGGATATTGTCGAGCCCCAACGCGAGCATCGCCATACGGTCGATCCCCAGCGCGATCCCGCCGTGCGGCGGCGCGCCGTACTCGAAAGCCTGCAACAGGAACCCGAAGCGGTCTTTCAGGTACTCCTCCGAGAGCCCGAGCAGCCGGAAGATCCGGTGCTGGATGTCCCGCCGGTGGATACGGATCGAGCCGCCCCCCAGCTCCACGCCGTTGAGGACGAGGTCGTACGCCTTCGCCTTCACCTTGAGCGGCTCCTTCTCGAGGATCTCCAGGTCCTCGTCCTTCGGGCTCGTGAAGGGGTGATGGCGCGCGCCGATCCCCTCGTCCGTCTTTTCGAACATGGGGAATTCGACCACCCAGCAGAACTTGAACCCGCCCGGGGCGATGAGCCCGAGCTTCTCCGCGAGAATATTCCTCAGGGCGCCCAGGACGGCGGACGCCTTCTCCTCGTCGTCCGCGACGAGGAAAAGCATGTCGCCGGGTTTCGCGCCCGAGGCGGAGAGGAGCGCCGCGACCTCCTTCTCCCCGAGGAACTTCACGATGCCGCCGGCGATTTTGGGTCCTTCCTCGACCTTGAGCTGGACGAGGCCCTTCGCCCCGAGGCCCTTCGCGAAGGTCTCGAGCGCGTCCGTCTCCTTGCGCGTGAATTTCGCCGCGCCCGGGCCGGCCAGGCCCCGGACCACGCCCTGCTTCGCGGCCTCGGCGAAGACCTTGAACCCCGAGCCCGCCATCGCGGCGGTGACGTCCCAGATCTTCATGGCGAACCGGAGGTCGGGCTTGTCCACGCCGTAGTGGCGCACCGCGTCGTCGAACGTGATGCGCTCGAAGGGGAGCGTCACCTCGACGCCCAGGACCTTCTTCCACACGTGGCGGAGCGTCTCCTCGACGACCGCGATGACGTCATCCGGCTGGACGAACGACATCTCGAGGTCGAGCTGGGTGAACTCGATCTGCCGGTCGGCGCGCAGGTCCTCGTCGCGGAAGCAGCGGGCGATCTGGAAGTACTTGTCGTAGCCCGCGACCATGAAGAGCTGCTTGAAAATCTGCGGCGACTCCGCGAGGGCGAAGAACTTCCCGGGGAAGAGGCGGCTCGGCACGAGGAAGTTGCGCGCCCCGCCCGGCGTGAACTTGACCAAGTAGGGCGTCTCGATGTCGAGGAACCCCTGCTCGTTCATCGATTCGCGGATCGCGTGGGTGATCTTGTGGCGCGTGATGATGTTCCGCTGCATCGAAGGACGCCGCAGGTCGAGGTAGCGGTACTGGAGGCGCGTCTCCTCGGAGACATTCAGGAAGTCGCTGATCTCGAACGGGGGCGTCTTCGCCTCGTTCAGGATCTCCAGCTCGAGGGCGTCCACCTCGATCTCGCCCGTGGGCACCTTGGGGTTGACGGTGTCCGCGTCGCGCTTCCGGACGATCCCCCGGACGGCGACGACGTACTCGGCCTTCAGCTGGTCCGCCGCCGCCACGAGGTTGCTCGCCCGATCGGGGCTGAACAGGACCTGCGTCCGCCCCGAGCGGTCGCGCAGGTCGACGAAGATCAGGTTCCCGAAGTTCCGCCGGCCCGCGACCCAGCCGTTCAGGACGACGGTCTTCCCCTCGTCCGCGACGCGAAGTTCGCCGCAGGTGTTCGTTCGCTTCAGTTTCCACATTTTTGTGTTGTCGCAGACTTCAGACCTCCGACTTCAGACTTCAGTCGGAGTCAGGTTTCAGTTTTCAGTCACCGGTAATCAGCAATCCGTAATCCGCAATCAGCCTCTACCAGATAACGACGCCAGGATATCCAACCGCCCGGTCGGCGTCCGGTTCATCGTCGGCGCTCGTTCCGTAAGCCGTGACTTCCGCCGAGGCGGCGCCGCGCGCCCGGCCGTACTCGATGAAAACCGCCGTGGGGCCGACGCCGCACATCGAGACCCCCCGCCGGTCCACCGCTTCCCAGAAGTTCTCGATGTCGAGGCGCTCGAGGGCGTCCAGCACCCGCCGGTCCTGCGCGCGCGCCCACTCGACGGGCTTCATCCCCGGCGGCGGCGCGATCCCGTACCCTTCGCCGCAATGGGTCAGGTCGGTCGTCGCCACCACAAGCTCGCTCCGGACGGCGGAGGCGAGCGATCGCGCAAATCGGGCGATTTCGTCCCGACCCGACGTACCTCCCGCCCACGCGTTCACGGAAATCGGCACGATCCGGACGTCGGGGCGCGCCGCCTGCA
>DATHFI010000089.1:0-4007 GCA_035490275.1 Planctomycetota bacterium | reverse complement strand
GGCGGCGAACCATCGAGGCCTTTCAGGAGGGCGAAGTGATGCGGCTTTCGAGCGGGCGGATGCACACCACGTTGAGGCTTTCGAGGGACGTCATGGGCCACTTGAAGCGGTATGCGAAGGGCCACCGGCGGACCCCCAGCGCGGTCATTTCGATGGCGCTGAAGGAATGGGTCGACATGCAGAGGTTTCCCGGCATCGACTACCGATGGACTCCGACCGGGCGCGAGCCGTATGTCACGGGAACGGGGCTGAGCGTCCGCGAGATGTGGTGGATCTGGGAGGGTCACAAGGGGCGCTGGGACCGCATCCGGAAGAACTATCCGGACTTCAGGAAAGCCCAGGTGGATGCCGCGGTCGCCTTCGGCAGGGCGCACCCCGAGGAGACCACGTTCGACGAGGACCCGCCCGGATTCACGGTCGTCCGGGTATAGCGGGACCCGGCGTGAAAGCCCGCTTTCTGCTCGATGAACAGCTGAGCCGAAAGCTGGCCGCGGCCGCCGTGCGCGCCGGACTGGATGTGGTCGCCGTATCGGGTTCCGACCTGGCGGGGTGTGATGATCTCCGAATCCTCCTCGCGGCCGGCGCCCAGGGGCGGATCCTCGTGACCTTCAACATTCGCCACTTCGTTCCCTTGGTGACCGACTTGATCCACAGCGGCGTGACGCCGAAGGGCCTGGTGAAGATCAGTCCGAAGTCCTTTCACCCCGGCGACTTGAGAGGAATCCTGCGCGCCCTCATCAAGCTGGCGGAGCGCATCGAACGCGGCGAGGTCGATCCCTCGATGGGCGTCACGCTGACCCGATAGGAGATTTCCGATTGCGGATTGCTGATTGCGGGACCGGAAATCGGCAATCGGAAATCCGCAGTCGCCCCTTAGAGGGGAGGCGGAGCTACTTCTCCGTGCCGATCCCCTGGAGCAGGCTCATGAAGGGATCCCACATCGCGTGGCGCGCCGTGTAGGCAAGGATGACCGTGGCCAGGAACGCGCACACCTGGATCGCCACGGTCCGGGGCCGGCCGGGGCGGCGGTAGGCCTCGAGCATGGACAGGATCACGGACCCTGCCGCAATCCCCCAGAGGGCGATACCGTATCGGCTCAGGACCTCCGTCGAGAAGTCGACCTTGACCTTGACGGACATGTACACGTCTAAGGCGCGGGCCAGCCAGTAAAAGATGTCATAGGCGCTGTATAGGAGCACGGGGACGCTCATCACCATGCACGACATCCCCAGCGAAATCGCGCTACTCGACGCGACCGGCGGGGGCGGGACGGGTTCGTCGGTCATGCCGGAACCGCGACCCCGCGAAATTCCAGGATCCGCTCGATCACCTCGCCGACCTTTGAGTTGGGCGTCGAGGCGCCGGCGGTCACGCCCAGGCGCAGCTTCCCCGCGGGCAGCCATCCCTCGGTCTCGACCGTGCGTCCGTCGTGGGGATCGCGGTGGCGGACCCGCTCGCCCGAAAGAAGGTCCTCCGCGCCCTGGATGTGGTAGGTCTTCAGCCGGCCCGCCGCCATCTCGGCGAGGTGGCCGGTGTTCGAGCTGTTGTAGCCGCCGATGACGATCATCACGTCGAGCGGCGTTTCGAGCATCTCGCGCACGGCGTCCTGCCGGTCCTGCGTCGCGCTGCAGATCGTGTCGAACGACCGGATGTGCTTCGGCCCCTCCGCCGCTCCGTACCGGGCCACGATCGCCGCCCGAAGCCGCCGCTCGATCTCGAGCGACTCGCTCATGAGCATCGTCGTCTGGTTCGCGAGGGCGACGCGCTCGAGGTCGCGGTCGGGTTCGAATCCCGGGCTCACCGCCTTCTCGAACCGCTTGAGAAACGCCAGGCGGTCGCCGCCCTTCTTGATGTGATCGCAGACGAGATCGGCCTCCTCCAGGTCGCGCACCACGACGTATTTCCCGGCCGGATACTTGAGCGCCTGCGACACCGTCGCCCGGGTCTCCTCGTGATCGTACTTCCCGTGCACCACGGCCGTGAACCCGTCCTGCGCGTACCGCTCGACGTTCTTCCAGACGTTCAGGACCGAGCCGCAGGTCGTGTCGACGAGCACCGGCCCGAGCGACTGCAGCTTCGCCATCATCCCGGCCGTCACGCCGAACGCGGGGAGGATGACGATGTCCTCCGGCCCCAGGCCGTCGATCGACTCGCCGCACGCGTACCGGCCCGAGAGGAATTTCACGCCGCGCTGGATGAGCCGCTCGTTCACGAAGGGGTTGTGGATGATCTCGTCCGTGATGTAGATCCGCCGACCGGGGAATTTCAGGAGCGTCTGGTAGGCGTAGTCGACCGTCCGGTCCACGCCGTAGCAGAAGCCGAATTCCTTGGCGAGCGAGAGGGTCAGGTCGCCCGCGACGAGGCGGTTGCCTTCCGCGCGGATCCGGTCGACGAGCGCGCTGCGGTAGTCGCGCTCGATGGGCTCCTTGACGAGGCTCTTGAGCCCGAAACCCTTCTGGAAATAGAGCGGAGAGTCGGCCATCGTCGATTCACGATAACAGAAGACCCGGGGAGATGCCACGGAGGGAGCGACCCAGGTTCAATGTTCAAGCGGCCGGGCCGAGGCAGGCGATCGAAGTGGCCTTCAGGATCGCCACGAGGCGCTTCCCCGCGGAAATGTCGAGGCGCTCCGCGGCCTCGCGCGTGACGAGCGCCCGCACCGGCGGCGTGGCGATCGACACGAGCACCGCGTCGCCCGCGGGCTCCACCGCCGTCGCCATCGTCCAGATCACGTTGCGGGCGGAGATCCCCTGCGGCTCGCCCGTCGCCAGGAGCACGTCGTGGGCGTAGCACCCGAGCCGGACGTCGCCCGACGCGGACTCGGGCACCATCGCGTGGAGCTCGACGTGGCCGCACCGGACGAGCCCGGGGCTCACCACGGTTCCCAGGAAGAAGTTGTCGATCTGCGTCTCTCCCGCGCGGAGGACCGAGGCGCTCGGCCCCGCGGCCGCCACCCGGCCCGCCTCGAGCCGCACCGACCAGTCGGTCAGCGCGATCACCTCTTCGGCGAAGTGGCTGACGAGGACCATCGGCAGGCCGAACCGGCGCCGCGCCTGGTCGAGCAACGACATCGCCTCGCGCCGCCGCCGCTCGTCGAGGCCCGCGAAGGGCTCGTCGAGGAGGAGGAGCTCCGGTTTCGAGGCGATCGCCCGCGCCAGCGCCGCGCGCCGCCGCTCCCCGCCGCTCAGGTGGCGCGGCATCCGGTCGAGGAGATTCGCGATTCCGAGCGCGGTCGCCACGTCTTCCACGCCCTCCGCCCCCGGCGCGTAGGCGAGGTTCCGGCGGACGTTCAGGTGCGGGAAGAGGAGCGGGTCCTGCGTGACGTACCCCACTCGCCGCCGATGAAGACGCACGCGGGAGACGTCGCGACCGTCGAGCGAAACCCGGCCGCCCGCCTCGACCCCGGCGAGGACGTCGAGGAGCGTCGATTTCCCGCTCCCGCTCGGGCCCACGATGCCCACCGACGGCGCGTCGCAGGTGAAGGAGGCCTCGAGCGAGAACCCCGAGCGCCGGAGGACGCGGGCTTCGACCTCGAACTTCATCGGGCCAGCTCCAGGCGGCGCCGATGCCAGTTGTCGAGGGCCCGCGCGGTGAAGACGCACGCCAGGCAGATCACGATCGAGGCCCCGATCAGCCCTCCGATCCGTCCCTCGCCTCCCGGCGCCTCCAGCGCGGCGTAGACGGCGAGGGGGATTGTCTCGGTCTCGCCCTCGATCCGCCCGGCCAGGATGATCGTCGCCCCGAACTCGCCGAGTCCGCGCGCGAACGCGAGGACGGAGCCCGCGAGGATACCCGGCCAGGTGAGGGGAAGCGTGACGCGCCAGAAGGTGCTCCACCCGGAACGGCCGAGCGACCGCGACACGGTCTCGAACCGGGGGTCGATCCCCTTCATCGCGAGCGTGATGGTGAGGACCAGCAGCGGGAATCCGACGACCGCCGCCGCGACGACCGCTCCGAGCCACGAAAAGGCGACGGGCATCCCGGCCGAGGCGAGCCATCCACCGAGC
>DATHFI010000088.1:0-4263 GCA_035490275.1 Planctomycetota bacterium | reverse complement strand
CTTCGACGGCGCGGGGCTCGTCGACCCGCAGGCCCTCGTCCTCGGGGGCCACGAAGTGCGCGGGGGCGATCTCGCCGCCGCGGCGGAAGAATACGCGCGCGTGAATGGAGTCCTGACGCAGGAGATCCTGGACGCGGCCCGCCCGGGGCTCCTCGCCGCGAGCGCCGACCTTCGCCCGGGCCTCACGCTCAATTGCGGCGAGGCGATCCGCAAGCTCGCCCCGCTGCCGCCCGACCGGGACCGCCTCCCGCTTCCGGAGATCGTCGCCTCGATCCAGCGCGACCTGCGGGAGTTCAAGGAACGGCGCGGGCTCGACGACGTGATCGTGGTCAACCTGGCCTCGGCGGAACCCGAGGCGCCGATCCCCCGCGAGTTCTCCTACCTCGAATCGCTCTCGGCGCTCATCGCCCAGGACCGGCGCGAGCTCTTCCCCGCGAGCGTCCTGTACGCCTACGCGGCGATCGACGCGGGATTCCCGTACGTGAACTTCACGTCGTCGGTCGGCTCGAGCCTCGCGTCGATCGACGAGCTGGCCGTGCGGCGCGGCGTGCCCCACACGGGCCGGGACGGCAAGACGGGCGAGACGCTGTTGAAGACGGTGCTCGCGCCGATGTTCGTCGCGCGGCGGCTGAGGATCCTGTCGTGGGAGGGTCACAACCTGCTCGGGAACCGGGACGGGCAAGTGCTCGACGCGCCGGCGAACAACCTCGCGAAGGTGAAGGACAAGGACGCGGCGTTGCGGGAGATCCTGGGCGACGCGCAGGCCCATTCGCGGGTGCGGATCGACTACGTCCCCTCGCTCGGCGACTGGAAGACGGCGTGGGACTTCATCCACTTCGAGGGATTCCTCGGCGCGCGGATGTCGCTCCAGTTCGTCTGGCAGGGGTGCGACTCCGCCCTGGCCGCGCCGCTGGTGATCGACCTCGTGCGGCTCGCGGAGCTGGCGCACCGGTCGGGCGAGAAGGGCGCGATGCGCCACACGGGGTGCTTCTTCAAGGCGCCCTTTGGCGGGACGACCCACGACTTCCGCCGCCAGATGGACGACCTCGCGGCCTACGCCGCCGAGCGCCGTGCCGACCTGGCGCGACGCGCCGCGCGCCGCTGAGCCACCGCGCGAGCTCCCAGCCTCCAGATTCCAGATCCCAGTTCCCGAAGTATCGAGCTTCGAGCCGGAGGGAGAAACGCCATTACTTTAATACTAAAGTGTGGAGGGCGCCGATTCAGGAATGGGTTCGATGGCCGCAGGGGTTATATATAAGGTATGGATCTTACTCGTCGCGACGTCCTGAAACTCGCCGTGGCCGGAAGCGCCGCGGGGCTCGCCGGCTGCGCCGCGCCGAAGGAGGCGCCCGTGACCAAACCCGCCATGACGCGCATGCCCGTCGTCTTCATCTCGCACGGCTCGCCGATGGTCGCGCTCATCCGGGACGACTATTCCGCGGCCCTCAAGAAGATGGGCGAGGAGCTGCCCTTCCCGTCCGCGGTCGTCGTCGTCTCCGCCCACTGGCAGGAGGAGGCGCCGATCCGGATCACGGCGGGGGAGCGCCCCGTGACGATCCACGACTTCGGCGGCTTTCCCGAGAAGCTCCACGACATGGTCTACCCGAGCCCCGGCCATCCGGAGCTCGCGGCCGAGATCTCGAAGACCCTGAACGCCGGGGGATTCCCCGCGCGCCTCGAAGACCGCGGGCTCGATCACGGCGCGTGGATCCCCATGAAGATCGCCTATCCCGGCGCGGACATACCGATCATCGAGGTGACCCTCCGGTACGACCTGAAGCCTGCGGATTACCTGCGCCTCGGCGCGCTCCTCGCGCCCCTCCGCGAACGGAACATCCTCCTCGTGGGCAGCGGCGGTGTCGTCCACTCCTTCCCCGAGATGCGGAAGCTCGCGCCCGGAGAAAAGCCCGACGCGTGGGCCGTGAATTTCGACGCGTGGTTCCGCGAGCGGCTGGCCAAGGGCGACATCGAGAGCATCGCGAACTACCGCGCGGCGCACCCGGCGGGCGCGCGCTCCGCGCCGACAACGGAGCACTTCGACCCGATCTTCGTCGCGCTGGGCGCTTCCAAGCCGGGCGACCGGGTCGTCGACATCTACGAAGGCTTCCGCGGCGCCAATCTCTCGATGCGGACCTTCGCGCTGAAGTCCTGACCCTTTCGCGGCTTCCTTTCACCCGCCCGCGACGTAATAATTTCTGCATGGCGAAGGGACTCGCGCTCCTCCTGCTCGTCGCCGCCTTCGACGTCACGCCGAAGGGGGGCCAGACGCCCATCGCGCCGGAACAGCTTGGCTCCAATTTCTCCCCGAAGGGCGACGAGACCGACCGCGGCCTCGCCCTCCAGGTCTGGCGCCGGATCACCGTTCCGCCGCGGTGAAGTCCCGACAGCGGGGTTGCAATCAATCCGATCCGACCCGGACCCCGCCGAAAACGCG
This sequence comes from Planctomycetota bacterium, assembly GCA_035490275.1. Taxonomy (GTDB): domain Bacteria; phylum Planctomycetota; class MHYJ01; order MHYJ01; family JACPRB01; genus DASRJF01. The sequence goes on along the minus strand of DATHFI010000088.1, from coordinate 1,829 downwards.
TTTGAATGTCCTATGATCCCCGACAATGATGATGCGTTCGCCGGTCCAGCCGGTATTCGAAAATTCGGCCGGATCCATTCCTTTCGCCTTCCGCGAGCAATTCCTCCTCTCCCCTGAGGATCCCCATGAGATCCTCCTTCACGGCGAGATGCAGCTCATCTGGCATCCGGCCGCGCTTCGCCCCTTGTTCTGGATCCTGGGCAAGTTCAGAATGCTGGTGCCGATACGGGCCCGGCAAGTTCCGACCACGTTGCATGTGATCCCGGGCCGCACGGCCGACGGCGCCCCGTTCCACGAGTGGAATCGCACCTTCTCCCTGGCACGTCCGGTCCGGTTCAACACGACGATCGTGTGGGATCGACATCACAACAATCTGGCCGACCTCGTCGGCACCCCGCGCCTCCTGCGAATGGTGTGGGCCGCCCGGTACATGCCCCCCGACACCTTCACGCTCGACTCCATCGCCAACGCGCTGACGATCGGCCCCTGGACCCTATGGCTTCCCCGATGGCTTTGGCGATGCCTTCTCGGGTCCGTCGAATTCCGCCAGGTCGCGTCCCGAGAGGATGAAAATCAGGTGTCGGTCGACCTTCGAATCGTACACCCCGTTCTCAGGACGGTTTTCCGTTATCACGGAGTGTTTCGTACCCGGCGGGTGCCACGATCCGTATCGATAGCGCCGGTGGTATCCGCATGAGTGGCACTGCGACACAAACCGACGTCTGCATCGTCGGCGGCGGCCCGGCCGGGCTCTTGCTCGGACTGCTCCTCTCCAAGCGCGGGTCGAAGGTCGTCGTCCTCGAGGGGCACGAGACGTTCGACCGCGAATTCCGCGGCGAAGTGCTCCAGCCGAGCACGGCGCGCCTGCTCGACGCGCTCGGCCTGCTCGAGTACATCCTGGAGCAGCCTCACCTGATCCTGAACGAGGGGAAACTCCTGGTCCGCGGCAAGGTGGTGGGGGGATTCGCCTTCAAGACCGTCGCGCCCGGGTATCCCTACGCCATCTGGATGCCCCAGCCCGTCTTCCTCGATGCGCTGGTGCGGAAGGCGAAACCGTTCGCGGGGTTCGAGTGCCGGATGGGCGCGAGGGTCGAGGCGCTCATCGAGGAAAAAGGCGCGGTGGTCGGAGTCCGGGGGACCCGCCACGGTAAAGAGCCGTTCGAGGTGCGCGCCGATCTCGTCGTCGGCGCCGACGGGCGCTACTCGGCGATCCGCCGCCTGGGCGGATTCGTCACCGAATACGAAGAGGACGACTTCGACGTCATCTGGTTCGTCGTCGATCCTCCCCCGGGGTGGTCGAAGACCATCTACTTCTCGGTAGGGAGCACGCCGCCCATCCTCCTGCTCCCGAAGTATCCCGAGCACATCCAGGTCGGCCTGATTTTTCCCAAGGGCAAGTGGCGCGACTGGCGAAAGGACGGGGTGGCGGCGGTGGCGGGCCGGCTCCGGCGACTCAGCCCGCTCTTTGAGAAATTCGCGGACGGCTTGAAGGACTTCACGCCCTTCTTTCCGCTGGCCGCGATCATCGCGCTCGTCCGCGACTGGGCGCGCGACGGGCTCCTGCTGATCGGTGACGCCGCCCACACGATGAGCCCGGCGGGGGCGATCGGCGTCAACGTGGCGCTGGCGACGGCGGCCATCGCGGCGCAGGAGATTTATCCGAGGGTCGGTCACGGGCCGATTGCCAGGAAGGATCTGGCCCGCATTCAGAAGATCCGCGAGCCGGATGTGCGCACACTGCACCGGCTGCAGCGTACGGCGGGCAGCGTCCTCTTGGGCTCCGGAAGCGGCCACCCCGCGCTTCGGGCTTTCATCCAGCGGGGCCTTCC
>DATHFI010000087.1:0-5705 GCA_035490275.1 Planctomycetota bacterium | reverse complement strand
GGCCAGAGGTCGTTTCCTTCACGCGTCCGCTCGCCGACGCCGGCGAAGACCGACACGCCGCCCGCCTCGACCGCGATGTTGCGGATGAGCTCCTGCACGAGCACGGTCTTGCCGACGCCCGCGCCGCCGAAGAGTCCGATCTTGCCGCCCTTCGGAAAGGGGCAGAGCAGGTCGACGACCTTGAGGCCGGTCTGGAAGACCTTGGGGGTCGGCTCCTGGTCCTCGAGCCTGGGCGCGGCCCGGTGGATCGGGTAATAGTCCTCGCCCTTCACGGGGCCGCCGTCGTCGACGGGATTGCCGAGGAGGTCCATGACGCGCCCGAGCGTGGCCCGTCCGACCGGCACCTTGATGGGCGCGCCGGTATCCTTCACGGACATCCCGCGGATGAGGCCATCCGTAGGCGCCAGCGCGACCGTGCGCACGAGGTTGTTCCCCAGGTGCTGGGCCACTTCGCAGGTGACATTGATGTTTTTCGCCGAGTCCAGGATGATCAGCGCCGAATAGATCGGCGGCAGTTTCGTTTCGAACGAGACGTCGACGACAGGCCCGATGACCTGCGCAACCTTGCCCATGTTGTCCGTCATTTCTACTCCTTGTCAGGTCCCTCCGGGCCCCGTACTTCCCCGGAGACGAGATAAGCCATTCCGACCAGACCCACGAGGTAGCACGCGACCGCGACATCGGCCGCGGGCTTGCTCGCGTTGTTCTCACCCCACCCTTGGATCGCCGTGGCCAACGCCATCGCGAAGAGCGCCACATCGGCGCGGCCCGGGAACCTGAGCGGGTTCTTCTTCCCGATCCGCAGCCAGACCACGATGGCCAGGGACGCGACGAACGTGAGCGCCATGATCCAGAACATGCTCACCCCTTCAGGGCCTCAGCCCCGCCTACGATATCTAGAAGCTCTTTCGTGATTCCCGCCTGGCGCGCCTTGTTGTACACCAGGGTCAGCGAGCTGATGAGATCCGTCGCGTTGTCCGTGGCGTTCCGCATCGCGTTCATCCGCGCTGCGTGCTCGCTCGACATCGACTCGAGGAGAAGGCGGTGGAACGACACCTCCACGTAGCGCGGAATCAGCTTGTCGAGGATCTCCGCGGGCTCCGGCTCGAACTCGTACTCGAGCGCGGGCGCGGCCTCCTTCGCGGTCCCGGGCGGCTTCTCTTCCGGCGAAATCGGGAGGAATTTCACGTAGCCCGGCTTGAAGGTCATGGCGTTCACGTACCGGGTGAAAAGCAGGTAGACCTCGTCCACCTCGCCCGACGTGAACATCTCCACGAGCTGGCGCGTGATCGCCTTGATCTGGCCGAAGGGGACGGCGGTCGGCAGCTGGACGTGCGAGGCCTTCAGTTCGACGCCCTGCTTGCGGAACCACTCGACGGACTTCTTCCCGATCGCGACCGGCACGACGGGCTTCTTCCGCTCCTCGATGAACCGGTGGACGTGGCGCGCCATGTTCGAGTTGTAGCTGCCGCAGAGGCCCTTGTCGGCCATGACGGCGACGATGGCGATTCGCTTCACGTTCCGGCGCGGGACGAAGAGGGGGTAGTTCAGCTCCTTCACCTGCGCCGACAGGGCGCGGAGGAATTCCACGATCTTGTCGGAGTAGGGGCGGAGCTCCATCAGGCGCGCCTGCACCTTCTTGAGCTTCGCCGCGGAGACCATCTGCATGGCCCGCGTGATCTTCTTGATGTTGCCGACCGCGCGGATCTTCCGCTTGATCGCGCGGACTGACTGAACCACTGCCATCGGGGTCCGCCTCTAGCTTCCGGCCGTGAACGTGGCCTTATACTCTTCGATCGCCTTCCTCAGGCGCTGCTCCGTCTCGGGCTCGAACTTCTTCGTCTGCCGGATCGCCTCGCCCACGGCCGGGTGGTTCTTCGCGAGGTGCTCCTGGAGACCGACTTCGAACGCCTTCACTTTTTCGATCGGAATGCTGTCGAGGAACCCGTTCGTGCCGCAGTAGACGATCATGACCTGCCGCTCCATGGCCATGGGTTCGTACTGGCCCTGCTTCAGGATCTCCACGAGTCGCTCGCCGCGGGTCAGCTGGTCGCGGGTCGCCTTGTCGAGATCGCTCGCGAACTGCGCGAAGGCCGCCAGCTCGCGGAACTGGGCGAGGTCGAGCTTCAGCTTGCCCGCGACCTTCTTCATCGCCGGCGTCTGGGCGCTGCCGCCGACGCGCGAGACGCTGATGCCGACGTTGATGGCGGGGCGCACGCCCGCGTTAAAGAGGTCGGGCTCGAGGTAGATCTGTCCGTCCGTGATCGAGATGACGTTCGTCGGGATGTAGGCAGAGACGTCCCCGAGCTGGGTCTCGATGATCGGCAGCGACGTGAGCGATCCGCCGCCGAGCTTGTCGTTCACCTTCGAGGCGCGCTCGAGAAGGCGCGAGTGGACGTTGAAGACATCGCCGGGATAGGCCTCGCGGCCGGGCGGGCGGCGCAACAGGAGCGAGATCTGCCGGTACGCCCACGCGTGCTTCGTGAGGTCGTCGTAGATGCACAGCGCGTGGCCCTTCTGGTCGTCGCGCACCTCCTCGCCGATCGCGGTGCCCGCGTAGGGGGCGATGAACTGGAGCGGCGCGGGATCGTTCGCCGTCGCCGCGACGACGACGGTGTACTCCATGGCGCCGCGCTTGGTCAGGGTGTCGACGACGTTCGCCACGGTCGAGGCTTTCTGGCCGATCGCGACGTAGATGCAGACGACGTTCTGGCCCTTCTGGTTGATGATCGTGTCGATCGTGAGCGCGGTCTTGCCCGTCTGGCGGTCGCCGAGGATCAGCTCGCGCTGGCCGCGGCCGATCGGGATCATCGCGTCGATCGCCTTCCAGCCCGTCTGCAGCGGCTCCTTCACGGGCTGGCGCTCGACGACGTTCTTCGACTTGCCCTCGACGGGCCGGAACTTCTTGGCGGGAATGGGGCCCTTGCCGTCGAGCGGCTGGCCGAGGGCGTTCACGACGCGGCCGAGCATCTGGGGGCCGACCGGCACCTCGACGATGCGGCCGGTGCACTTCGCGATGTCCCCCTCCTTGATGCCGCGGTCCTCGCCCAGGATGACGCAGCCGACGGAATCCTCCTCCAGGTTGAGCGCCATCCCGTACACGCCGCCGGGGAATTCGACGAGCTCCGAGGCCATCACGTTTTCGAGGCCGTAGACGCGCGCGATGCCGTCGCCCACCGTCAGGACGACGCCGACGCTCTCCATCTTGAGCTCGGTCTCGTACTGCTTGATCTCCTGCCGGATGATGGAGCTGATTTCCTCAGGCTTGATCGCGGTCATGAACCCTCACTCTTGGAAAGACGATTCTCGATTCTGGATTCTCGATTCTCGGGCCCTGATTCCTGATTCTTGATTCCTCGCTCACTTCACACGCCCGCACGCTCCAACAGACGCTCGCGCAGGTTCTTCAGCCGGTTCAGGACGGTCCCGTCGAGAACCTGGTCCCCGATGCGGATCGAGATTCCCCCCTTGAGTCGGGGGTCCACTCCGACGCGCATGTCGACCTTCTTCCCGGTCACCGACTTCAGTCGCTCGAGGAGGGCCTTCTCCTGGGCGCCGGAGAGCGGGAAGGCCGCGGCCACCTGAACCCGCACGATGCCGTGGGTCGCGTCCGCCAGCAGGTCAAAGCTCTCGGCGATGTCCGGGATCAGCCGGATCCGGTGCTTTTCGACGAGCAGGTCGAGAAAGTCGAGAAACGCCGGGATCGACCGTTTCTCGAAGGGCTTTCGCAGGAGTTTCTTCCGCGCCGCCTTCGGGATCCGGGGCTGGCCCAGCGCCCGGCGGAAGGCGACGTCCGACCGGTACGCCTCGCGGAGGGCGAGAAGGTCCTCCTCGACCTGAGGGACGGCGCCCTCCTTGATGGCGACGGCCAGCATCGCCGCCGCGTACCGTTTAGCCAGCGTCTTCTCAATCATTTTCCGCCCGCGGCCCGATCGAGGCCTTCGAGGTACCCCTCAACGATCCGTCCGTGAATCTCCTCGTCCATCAGCCCGTCGACCGTCCGTTCGGTCACCTCGAGGGTGATCCGAGCGAGCTCGGCCCGCAACTCCAGCACCGCCTTGTCGCGTTCGATCTCGATGGTGCGCCGCGCCTTGGCCAGCTCGGCCTCTACCTGGGCCCTCGCCTCGGCGAGCGCCTGGTCCCGGGCCCGCGCGCCCTCCTCGAGGGCCGCCTGCATCCGGCGCTTCGACTCCGACTCGACATCGGCCAGCTTCACCCGGATCGCGGCGAGGCGCTCGGAGGTCTCCTTGACCTCCCGGGCGAGCGTATCGAATCGATCCTGGATGCCGCGCGTGCGGCCCGCGAGGATCCCGCGCAGGGCGGGAATCACCCACTTGATCAGGACCGCCGCCAGGATCGCGAAGGCGAGGAGCTGGGAGATCAGCATCGTCAGCCACGGCGGCATGCCCCCGGCCATCGCGAGGATCACGGCTCCCTCCCCGCCAGCGCACGGCGGATCGAATCGTCCAGCGTGGTGGCGTCGAGGGTCACGCCGACCACGCGCTCCACGGCCTGCCGGGTGAGGCCTTGGACCTCCTTGCGTAGGGCGGTGAGGCCCTCGCGTTTTTCCCGCCCGATATCCCCCAGCGCCGCTTTCACCTGGGCGGCCGCCTGCTGCTGGGCTTCCGCGGCGATCCGGGCCCGCTCCTCGAGCGCTTCCTTGAGCGCGGCTTGGAGCCGGGCGTACGCGTCCTTCTCGATCCGGGCGATGTGGGCCTCGTACTCGGCGGTGAGGCGTTCCAGTGCCGCCCGGTCCGCGCGGATGGCCGCGAGCGCTTTCCCGACCTCCTCCTCGCGTGAGGTCATGAACCGCATCATCCGCTCGAAGAGCAGGCGGCGGAGGACGATGAACGTCACGATGAAGATGATGATTTGCACCCCAAGCACCCGGGGGTTGACCCCCAAGTCCTCGAGGATGCCGCCGGCGAGAAGGAGACTGTTCATCGGACGCTCCCGGATGGCGAACCCGAATCGACCGGAGAACTAAGCTCCCCCGATCCGGCCGCCCCACATGAAGCAGATGAGCAGCATGTAGATGACCAGCGTCTCGATGAAGACGACGCCGATGAGCATCATCGTCTGGATGCGCCCGCCCGCCTCCGGCTGCCGGGCCACGGCGTCGACCGCCGTGGAGATCGCGCGGCTCTGGCCGATGGCGCCGCCGAACGCGGCGATCGCCAGGCCGAACGCGAGCGCGAACCCGAGCAGGTTCCGCGGAGCGGTCTCGTCCGCCGCGGCCGCCCCGGTCCCCCCGGCGAACGCCAGGCCGCCCATCGACGCGACGGCCACGAGACACATCAGGACCATCAAGACCTTCGTGCGCATCCGCATTCCTCCCGAGTTATTGATTCAAGTCAATACAAGCCCGGAAAACCGAAACCGATACCCTGCTCCCGCGATTGCCGATTGCCGATTTCAGGCATCTGACTAATGGGCCGCCGCGGCGTGGGCCGCCCCGTGCTCCTCGTCATGGCCGCCGGCCTCCTCCTCGTGGGTCACCTTCGAGGAGATGTAGATCGTGCACAGGATGGTGAAGATGTAAGCCTGCAGGAAGCTCGTGAAAATCGCCAGCCCCAGCATCGGCAGCTGAACGGGGATCGGGATTCCCCCGATGACGCCGAGGTTCATCAGCTGCTCGACGACGTTGTCCTCGCCGAAGATGTTGCCGAACAGGCGCAGCGAGAGCGACACGGGCTTCACGAGGT
>DATHFI010000086.1:0-6720 GCA_035490275.1 Planctomycetota bacterium | reverse complement strand
AGGTTGATGGTGATCTTTCGCGTGCCGTCGGGCTTGGCGACCGCCCGACCGGGCGGTTTGGCATCCGGTGAGGGCGTGAAGTTCGGGTAGGGCGCCTTGTCGATGAGAGATTGGATTTCTTCGGGGCTGAGTCGGTGGTCGTCTTCGAATCCGTTGATCCCGCAGCCGCACATCAGGAGCAGAGTCGCGACGGCGCACGCCGTTCGGATCATGGAGGTCCCCCAGAATCGGAGCCCGGCTCCGGACGACGATACCTCATAGTACGGACGACCGGGCATTGTATTGGTTGTCCGCCGTTGACTTCGGTTGGCCTTCCGTTATAATTCCGCTTCCTCAGAGGGCGTCATGGCACACAAGAAGGGTCAGGGCTCCAGCCGCAACGGCCGCGACAGCAACGGCCAGCGGCGCGGGATCAAGGTCCACGAAGGCCAGCCCGTCCGCGCCGGCGGGATCCTCGTCCGGCAGGTCGGGGCCGTCTTCGTCCCCGGCACCAATGTTCTGACGGGCCGCGACTGGACGCTCTTCAGCACCGCGGACGGCCTCGTCAAGTTCGAGTCGGGCCACCGCGTGTCGGTCTACCCGGCCGCGAAAGCCGTTCCCGCCGCCAAACCTGCCCTGAAGGCAAGCGAACCGCGTCCTCCAGGACCTACCCCCGCCGCGAAGTAGCGCCTATTTCTTCGCTGGATCTGTCAGCCATTCCAACGCCCACTTGAGCTTCAACTCGGTGGCGTCCTGTTGGAGCGCTTGGACCGCCCTCAAGCTGACCGTGTTGAACCGCAGGAGGGTCGACCGGGATTTCGCGTACTCGCGGGCCTGATTCTGATCGAGTTCCAGGTCCAGGGCCGCGCGGAAATAATCCTCGATCTTCTTGATGCGCTCGGGATCGGCCTTCTCGGTCTCGTTGAGGCCCTCCAAGGTCGCGCGCTTCCACTCCATGAGCGCCGCGATGCGCGCCTTCTGTGAATCGGAAAGATTCAGCGTCGAGGCCATGTTCTCGAGATTCGGTTCGTTACCCTCGAACAGCGACACCTGGAATTCCGCCTCACCGATCGCCGCGACCAGCAGCCGCACGACGCCCGCTTTGAGTTCGAGGTCGTTCGCCTCCAGAGGCAATTCACCCGAACCCGGGGAGAGCGTGAACGCGCGTTCGGCCTTCGCGATCCTCGACGGATTCGATCGGCCCATTCCTCCGCCGGAAGCGGGGGCGTCCCAATCGATGCCCCGGGCCAGCTCTTCTATGACGGGTTCCGGTTCGGAAACGTGGGGCTTGAGAGAGAGGGCGAGGCGCTCCAATCCCGCCAGCGGCGCCAGAAGATTCCGCGCAGCAAGCCGGATCCCGCAAAGTCCGGCGACCAGCGCCAGGAACAGCGCGAGAACCGCCGCGATTCCCGATCGGCGTCCCATGATCCCGGTCCCCTAGAGGGCTATTTCCCGTCCCCGGGCACGTCCGCGTCGACCGTCACGGAAACCCCTTGCGGGATCTTTCCGTCCTTCTTGAGTTGTTCATACTTCGCCTGCTGGGCGGAGTCCAGTTCGTTCTTAATCGCGGCCTCATACCGGCGCTCGATCTCCATCCCCTTCTTGAGCGAGTTTCCCGACAGGATACCCTCGTCCGACGTGAAGACCTTGGTGAGCTCCTCTGCCTTCTGCTTTAGAAGTTCGGCGATTCTGACCTTCTGGGAGGCCGTCAGGTTCAATTCCTTCTCCAGGACTTTCTCGAGGTCCTCCGGATTCGAGGTTTTCGGCAGGTGGGCGTACTTCTCTTTCAGGATGCGGTCGACCGCTCGCGCGATCGCCTCCTCCATGCCCTGAGTCAGGGCGACTCCTTCGACCGTCTTCGCCGCGGAGGCCGATGCGGCGTCCGCTGGAGCGTCCGGAGCGGAGTCGGCCCGCCGCACGGGACGTCCGTCGGCTCCTTCGACGAAGTTGCCCGACCCGTACTCGCGACCCGGGGGCGAAGACTCATGCGGGGCCGCAGACCCCGGTCGCGCATGAGACTCGTGCTTGGCGTCCAGCGCGTTTTCCAGCGTCCCCACGCGGTGGGCCAGGGCGCGGTTCTGGATGACGAGCACGGTGACGGCCGCGGTCAGGGCGACCAGGACGAAGACATGCGCCGCCATGAATCGAGGCATGGTGGGGTTCTCCCGGGGTCTCTCAAAGGTACGCCCCCGGCCCCATGTCGTTGGGGAACGGCGTTGACGCGGGCATCCGGGCGGGGTATTCTTCCCTCGGAAGAGGGGGAAAGGGCACTTCGAAGTTTCGACGGGCCACCCTCTTTCCGCGCGACGTTCCGACCGAGAGAGAGGGGATTCCGACATGGGCGCCGCTTTGCCGATGAAAAAGCCTGGCCTGAAGCGAAGCGAAGCGCATGCTTCAGGGCCTGCCGTGAAGGCAAGCGAAGCGCGTCCTTCACGGCCCGCCCCTACGACGGACTCGACCCACGAATCGGACCGACCGGTCACGAAAAGCACGCGCATCTTCGCCGACGAGCTCGCCAAGAAACAGCGCGAAATCTCCATCTCCGAATTCTTCGCGAAGAACCGCCACCTGCTCGGATTCGATAGTCCCCGAAAGGGGCTCCTCACGTGCGTCAAGGAGGCGGTCGACAACTCCCTCGACGCCTGCGAGGAGGGCAAGATCCTCCCCGAAGTCGAGGTGAAGATCGAAGTCGCCCCGAACGGGACGCCTGCCCCTTCGCCCGCCCAGGCCGAACGGTTCGTCGTCACCGTGACCGACAACGGCCCCGGCATCGTTCCCGAGCAGATCCCGCGCATCTTCGCGAAGCTTCTCTACGGCTCCAAGTTCCACCGGCTCCGCATGAGCCGGGGCCAGCAGGGGATCGGCATCTCCGCGGCGGGCCTGTACGGCATGCTCACCACCGGCAAGCCGGTCCGCGTCCTCTCGCGGTGGACCGAGAAGAAGCCCGCGCGCTACGTCGAGATCCAGATCGACACCGCGAAGAACGAGCCCAAGAAACTCGCCGACCGCGACCAGGAATGGGACCGGCCGCACGGCACGCGCGTCTCCATCGAGCTCGACGGCCGCTACCAGAAGGGGCGGACGTCCGTCGACGAGTTCCTCGAACAGGTGGCCATCGCCAATCCCCACGCGAAGCTCACGTACGTGAACCCCGAGGGGCAGCGCGTCGAATTCCCGCGGCTCATGGCGGAGCTGCCGCGCGCGCCGCGCGAGATCAAGCCGCACCCGTACGGCATCGAGCTCGGCGTCCTCCTGAAGATGATGCAGGACACGAAGAGCCACTGGCTCTCCGGGTTTCTCTCGAGCGACTTCTCGCGCGTCTCGCCCAAGGTGGCGCAGGAGATCGCCGGGAAGGCGGGCCTCAAGCCCGAGACGAAGCCGAGGACGATCGTCGGCGAGGCGGCGGAGCGGCTCTACAAGGCGATCCAGCAGACGAAACTCATGAACCCGCCGACCGACTGCCTCTCGCCGATCGGCGAGAAGGCGGTCCTCGCGGGGCTCTACAAGCAGATCCGCGGCGACTTCTACACGGCCGTGACGAGGTCTCCGGCCGTCTACAGGGGCAACCCGTTCGTCATCGAGGTCGGCCTGGCGTACGGGACCGGGTCGGCCAGAGTCGCCCCGGGCGCGGCGGAAGCGGAGGAGGCGGGTCCGCTCGCCGAGGGCGAGGAGAAGGAGGCGGAGGTCCCGCTCGCGCGCCTGCTCCGCTTCGCCAACCGGGTGCCGCTCCTCTACCAGCCCGGCGCGTGCGCCATCACCAAGGCGGTCCTCGAGACCGCGTGGCGGAATTACGGAATCACCCAGTCGCGCGGCGCGCTCCCCCAGGGGCCGCTCGTCATCTTCGTCCACATGGCGAGCGTCTGGGTCCCCTTCACGAGCGAATCGAAGGAGGCGATCGCCGACTACGACGAGATCCGCAAGGAGATCCGGCTGGCGCTCAACGAGGCCGGGCGGCGGCTCTCGACTTTTGTCCGCCGCCGCGACCACGCGCTCGACGAGCTCAAGCGGCGCGACGCCTTCGAGTCCTACATCGAGGAGGTCGCGGACGCCTGCAAGCGGCTGAAGAAGGGGAAGCTCAACGCGGAGGACCTCAAGAAGCGGCTCCAGAAGATCGCGCACTCGATCACCGGCGGCGAGAAGACCGACGCGCTGGCGAAGAAGAAGGCGGTCACCGCTCCGGCTCCCGAGAGCACGATCATCGTTACCGAAAAGGGAGCGGAAGGGGCGGTCCCGCAACCGGAAGTCGCGAGTCGTGAGCCAGGCGTCGCAAGCCAGAAGCCCGAAGAAAAGACCGCGAAGAGTCCCCAGAAGAAGACGAAGACCGCCAAGAGGAAGAAGTAGGCCATGACCCGATCAAGCGTCGAGGACCGCCTCGTCGGCCTGGCCGACCTCGTCATCGAGGCGGCGCAGAAGAAGCGCGACCCCGAGATCGAGATCCCCGTCCGCGCCCTATCGAACGTGCAGTTCAACCCGAAGCGCAAGATCATCGAGATGGGAAAGAACAAGCAGGGACGCTCGTTCTTCAACCTGGGGATGGCCCGGAAGTTCATGCAGACGATCCTCGTCGCGGACGCCCTCGCCGAGCTCCAGCGGCAGGGGCTGTCGAGCTCGCTTCGGGAAATCTACTACCGGAGCAAGCACACGCTGAGGGACTCCAACGAGAACACGTTCGACGACCAGGACGAGAGCGACCCCCTCATCGAGGATCTCGAGGTCACCCTGGCGACGCTCCGCGAGGAGCTCCACGTCCGGGCGGAAGCGGGGGGCGCCGTCGTGGGGAACCTGGTCCTCGTCGACAACGGCGACACGGTCGACTGCTCGCGCCTCGGCAAGGGCGGCTACGCGGTGCCGTCGATCGTCGAGCCGGAGGAGATCCGGATCAAGAAGTGCGGGGCCGACTTCGTCCTCCTCGTGGAGAAGGGGACGCAGTGGAACCGGCTCTCCGAGGACAAGTTCTGGAAGCGGCACAATTGCGTGCTGCTGCACGGCGGGGGCCAGCCGCCCCGCGGCGTCCGCCGCCTCGCGCGACGCCTGAACGACGAGAAGAAGCTCCCGGTGTACGTGCTCGTCGACAACGACCCGTGGGGCTACTACATCTACTCGGTCATCAAGCAGGGCTCGATCAACCTCGCGTTCGAGAGCCAGCGGATGGCGATCCCCGACGCCAAGTTCATCGGCCTCTCGAGCTTCGATCCCGAGAAGCACAAGCTGCCCCGGAACGTGGGGATCAAGCTGAACGAGAAGGACATCGCCCGGGCGAAGGAGATCATGGCCTACCCGTGGTTCCAGAAGAAGGAGTGGCAGAAGGAGATCAAGGCGATGCTCGCGAGCGGCCTCAAGTACGAGCTGGACTCCCTCGCGAACAAGAATTTCCGGTATCTCACGACCGACTATCTCCCGAAGAAGCTGAAGGAAAAGGACTGGCTCGACTGATTTTGCGGCATTTTCTGTAAACGTTGGAGCCGGCCGACCGTCTTATAAGGTAAGACGATGCCCAAGCTCAACCTGATCGGGATGGTGGTTCTCAGTCTCGCCGTCGCGGGCGGCGCGGCGGTCCTCGCCCTCCGGGGCGAAGGTCCGCGCCCGGATACGCGCCGCCTGGGCTCCCTCCTCCGCCAGCTCGGCGATCCCGACCCCGACCTCCGGCGCGACGCCGAGCGCGAGCTGAAATTGCTCGGGCCGAAGGCGACGGCCGCCCTGCGCGAAGCGGTCGAGGGGCCCGACCCTGTCATCGCCGGTCGCGCGCGCGCCCTGCTCGGCCTGAAACCCCTCGAACTCCCCCGTGAACCCAAGGGAGGCGGCGTCGCGGCCGCCGATCCCACCGCCCCGGCCGAGGGCGTCCAGCTCTCCCTCCAGGTCACGTCGAACCCGGCGCGTCCCGGGGAGGCGGTGCGGTATTACCTGCGCCTCCACAACGGGGGACGGAAGGCCATCTCGATCGCGTGCCATCGCCGGAACGGTCCGGCGATCTACGTCGCCTTCGGGGCTTTCGAACGGATCGACGCCGAGGGTCGCGTGCTCGCGCTTCGGGAGGATCCCGACCCGGACACGGAGGACGATCCCGCGGAGCTCGTGTTCCTGACGGTCGCCCCCGGGGAGACGCTGGATCTCGCCCCGGGTGCGGGAGTGCTTCGAGTCGGCGCGTCGGGCGCCTTCAACGTCCGCTTCGCGTACGAGGCCTCGGAGGGGAGCGCGTATCGGAAAGCCCTGACGGGGTCCCATCACGCGGCCTCGGCGCTTCCGGCGGAACGGATCGTCTCCAACGCGGTGGCGATCAACGTTCCCTAGCATTCAGCGATCAGCACCCGGCATTCAGCCAGAAGCCCTCGCATCCCCGGGGATGGTCCCGCATTCGCGGATCAACTTGATTTCACCAAAGGAAGCTGACTGCTGACGGCCGACCGGTGAAAGCTACCCTGCATCGCCAGGCGTGGCGGCCTGTGGCGCCGGCTTCACGGGTCCCTGGGCGGGAGCGGCCTCTCCATCCACCTGGATGCGGCGATCGCGGTCGGGATTGCGGAGCTTCTTGAGGTACTCCTCGGTGGAAAGCGGGATCGCCAGGCGCGTCCCGCAGGAGAGGCAGAAGAAGCGGGGATAGAAGAAGACGGCGTCGTCTTCCGACAGGATATTCCGGCGGCCGCACTTCGGACAGGCAAGCGTCAGAGTCACGATTGGATCGCTCCGGGGAACCATGTGATAAGCGAGCCTGAGGCCCGAGTCAAGAGCCGACACGTGACTGGC
>DATHFI010000085.1:0-5629 GCA_035490275.1 Planctomycetota bacterium | reverse complement strand
TCTGGGCGGCGCGCCTCCTGGAATATACCCGCCGTTTTTCTTCCCCGCGGCCCCATCTCCCGGAGACCCGGCAACTTTTTGCGAGAGCCCGGGAGCTCAAGCCCGAGTCCTGGCCCGCGCTCGAGGGCATGATCCGCGTCGCCATCCATGACATCGATCTTGCCGAAGCCGCGACTCTGTGCCGCGAGGCGCTGGCTCGACTCCCGGCTTCTTCCGCGGGCGCGTCGTGGACCCTGCCGCACCTCAGGACGGTCCTCGCGTACGTCCTGATGGAGTCCGGCGACCGCGAGGGCGCCGCGCGGGAGCTCGAGTCGATCGACCTCGCGCGGAATGAAATCGAACCCTGGGACGCCTGGAAGGGATCGGAACTCTGGGAGGCGCTGGGCCGCGAGGATCGGGTTCTCGCGTGCCTGGAACGGCTCGTGGAGGACGGGTTCCGCCCCGGGCCCAGGCTCGCGGCGGTGTACGAGAAGGCGGGGCGCTGGGAGGACGCGCTCCGGGCGATCGATCGCGCCGCCCCGGGCAACTACGACGAGACCTTCCTCCTCCGCGACCCGGACCGGATCTTCGTCGTCAACGCGAGAGCCGCGGCGCCGGGTCCCACGCCAGTCGACCTCGCGAAGCTCCGCGAGGGACTCCTCGAGAGGGGCGGGGACGCGATGATCCGGAATTTCCTGGCCCGCCTGCGTGAAGCGATGAATGCGGACGAGGAGCGCCGTGCCCGCGCGGCCTTCGAGAAGCTCGGGGATGACGCGATCGCCGAGAGGGACAACGGCACGGAAGAGTTGCGCCGGCTCGGTCCGAAGTGCGCGCCGGTCGTGAAGGCGGGGCTCGAGTCGCGCGATCCGGAGATCCGCCGCCGGTCCCGCGCGCTTCTCCTCACGTGGGCGACGTCGAGATAACCGCCCGCCTTAAGACTTGTTCTGGTGGCAGCAGAGGTCGATCACCACCGCGCTCGCCACGATGAGGGCGTCGTCCTCGCGGGGAAGCACCTCGATCCCGTACGTGTCGGTCCAGCTGAAGAATCGCTTGGAGACATGCGCGACGGGGCGGTCCGACCGGGTGAACGCGTACTCGAAATCCAGGAAATCGCCCTCCGCGAGGAGATCGTCGGGCCCCGGCACGTCCACCTCGAACTGGCACCTGAAAAAGGTGAAGAGCTTCTTTTTCACCACCGCCGCGAGACTCCCGCCGCGCGTGATCTCGTACGTCGGTCCCCACGAGAGCAGCTTCTGCGAGATGAACGCGACCTCGGTCCCGCGCGGGCTCTCGACCGAGAGCTGGTTCCCGAAGGCGAAGGCCCGCCCGTCGATGTAGAACGCCTCGTTGCCCGCCTCATCCATCACGGCGTAGTCGGTTCCCCAGCTCGGCCATTTCTGCTTCATCACGTAGCGCGCCACCGTCTCGCCTTTCCTTCAGGTTGATTACGACGACCGCGGAATGCCGGCGTTACCGGGAATTCACGGCGAGGCGATCCAATACCGCTCATGGCAGGCGCGGCAGGCCAGCTGCGGGTCATCGCCCGTCACGAGGCAGCCGCCCAGCTCGAGCTCCCCCCGGTCCGCCGCCGCGCCCGCCTCGGGCGTCGGGAGGCCGTACAGGATCGGCACCAGCCGCCCCCCGCACGCCGGACACTCCGTCGTCCCCTCCGGCACCGTGGGCTTCTCGGCCTCGCCCGCCCCCGAAATGTCCCCCATCCCTTCATCGTACCCCGCCTCCCCCCGCGTTCAACGCCCCATTGACCCGCCGCGGCGCGCGGACGTACCATCGCGCCATTCCTTCCGGAGGCGCCCCATGCGCACGACCCTCACCCTCCTCCTCGCCTTCCTCGCCGACGCGCCCGCCCTCGCCCAGGAGCTCGGCAAGCCGGTCCGGCTCGAGGCCGCGGGCAAGGCCATCGACACCGAGATCGGCCACGCCTATCCCTACGTCTACGATTTCAACAAGGACGGCAAGCGCGACCTCCTCGTCGGCCAGTTCGGCGGCGGGAAGCTGAAGATTTTCCTCAACCTCGGCACCAACGCCGCGCCCCGCTTCGGCGAGGCCGCGTGGCTCGAGGCCGAGGGCAAGGTCGTCACCACCCCCGCGGGGTGATGCGTCGGCTTCAGCCCGCAGTTCGCGGACCTGGACGGCGACGGCAACGACGACATCCTCACCGGGTCCTACTGGCCCGGCGACCTCTACCTCTTCCGCGGGAAGGACGGAGGCGCCTTCCACGCGGGCGAGATCCTCAAGGACGTCGACGGAAAAAATCTCAACGCGGGCGCCAGGTGGAAGTCGGAGCGCGAGCCCAACATGGACTCCCTCGCCGCCGTGCCCTTCGTCTACGATCACGACGGCGACGGCGACCTCGACCTCCTCGTCGGGAACATCCAGGGCGGCGTCCTACTGATCCCGAACGAGGGGACCGCGAAAAAGTTCTCGTTCAACGGCTCGAAGCGGCGACCCCTCGAGGCCGGCGGAAAGCCCGTCAAGGTGGAGGGCGACTCGGGCCCCGTCATCGCCGACTGGGACGGCGACGGGCTTCCGGACCTCCTCGTGGGCTCGGGCGACGGCTCCGTGTGGTGGTACCGCAACATGGGGAAGAAGGGCGCGCCCGACTACGCGGCGGGCCGGGAGCTCCTCCCGAAATCGTCGAGAGGCTACGACAAGCCGGTGAAGCACGGCGAGGCGCCGGAGAGCCCGGGGTTCCGCACCAAGGTCCACGTGACCGACTGGAACGGCGACGGGCTCGCGGACCTGCTGGTCGGTGACATCTGGTACGAAGCCGCCGCGCCGGTCAAGCTCACGCCCGAGCAGACCGCCCGGCGCGACGAGCTCAAGAAGAAGCAGACCGAGCTCAACCGGGAGTATTCGAAACTCTATGAGGAGCTCGGCGCGAAGTTCGGGACCGACGAGCGCGCGAAGAAGATCGGCGAGGAGATGCAGAAGATCTACACGGAACTCTCGCCGCTCGACCCCCATCCGACGCCGCGCGGCTCCGTGTGGCTCTACCTGAGGGAGAAGGCGGTCGCGACGAAGTGATCCCGGGGGACCCCGCGAACGCCGCGGCCCGACCACTTCGAGGTCCCGCCACGGGACCGCCACGACCTGAAGCTCGTCCTCGTACCAGACCCGGCCCGGACGGCGCGTCCGGACCAATTCGACAGGGACGCCGTGCTCCCGGAGCGCCGCGACGACGCCCCAGAGCCGGCGGACGCACTCTCCCGCGTCGCGCTTGAACCACGAGATCGCCGCCCCGCCCGCGAACCGGTGCCGCGGCGGGATGGGCAGGCGCTCCTCGAACCACGCCACCTCGTCGGAAAGCGCCTCCCAGACCGGGAAGTCGAAATCTTCCGAGTCCATCAGCCGGTACGCCGCCTGGAAGACCCCCTCCGGGCGGCGCGACTCGGGATGGACGTTCCACGTCACGAAGCGCAGGTACATGATTCACCGTCGGGCTTCAACCGGAGGGGCGGAAAAGGGTTCGAAGGATCGGCGGGAATTTCCGGCACAATGGGCGTGTGAATCCGGTCGAAGAGATCCGCACGCCGAGGCTCCTGCTCCGCGGCTGGCGCGACGGGGACGTCGAGCACTTCGCGGAGTTGAATGCCGACCCGCGTGTGATGGAACATTTTCCGGCGCCTTTCTCACCCGCCGAGACTGCGACGATGGTCGCGCGCATCCGGGCCCACTTCGACGAGCACGGGTTCGGGC
Organism: Planctomycetota bacterium; assembly: GCA_035490275.1. GTDB lineage: Bacteria > Planctomycetota > MHYJ01 > MHYJ01 > JACPRB01 > DASRJF01. The sequence goes on along the minus strand of DATHFI010000085.1, from coordinate 1,933 downwards.
TCTGGGCGGTGGAGGTCCCGGGCGTCGCGCCCTTCATCGGGTTCACCGGCCTGTCGCGCCCGCGGTTTCAGGCTCGATTCACGCCTTGCGTGGAGGTCGGGTGGCGGCTCGCCTTCGACCACTGGGGCCGCGGCTACGCGACCGAGGCGGCGAAAGCGGCGCTCGCGTTCGGGTTTGAAGGGCTCGGGCTCGCCGAGATCGTCTCGTTCACCGCGCCGATCAATCGACGATCCATCCGCGTCATGGAGAAGCTCGGGATGACGCGGAATCCGGCGGACGATTTCGACCATCCGGGGGTCGCCGCGGGCCACCCCCTGCGGCCGCACGTGCTGTACCGGCTCGCTAGTCCGCTTTCCGCGCGCCCATCATGAAGGGCAGGAAGCGCTCGTAGAGCGCGCGGTACTCGACGAACCGCGACCGGTCCGCGCTCGGCGAGTGCCGGATGATGGAGAGAGCGCCCGAGACCACGAGGATCGTCAGGACAGCCGCGCCCGCGACGGCGAATCGCTGGAGCTTGCGCGGATCGACCCGCCCGCCGGAGAGGACGCCCGCCGCCAGCCCGAGCCCCAGCCCGAGGTGAATGGCGCCCGCCGCGCCGAGCAGGACGTAATAGGGCTTCATGAAGAGCGGCCAGCCGAGGATCGAGTACGCGAGGTAGGAGAAATCGGCGCTTCCGGTGGCGGTCGGGCCCGTCGCGAGGGCCGGCATGACGCGCGTCGCGAAAACGTGGCCCGCGATGGCGAGCAGAAGGACGTAGCCGGCCCAGTGGTGGATGCGGATGACGAGGGAGGGTTTCACTCGATTCGGTTCGCGGCGCCGGCGGACGATCCGGACGATGCCGCATACAATGTGGACGGTTCCCGCGAGGCCGATGAGGAGGACCTCGACGATGATATGGGGCCGGTAGACGTGGCGCGTCCCTTCGAGGACGGCGTCGTACGTCGCGGGGCCGCCGACCACGGAGGTCGTGGTCGCGAGGTGAAGGATCAGGAAAATCGCGAAGAGGATTCCGGAGATCGCCTGCAGCCGGGCCACGGTCATGGCTTCAGGATTCTAGGGGCGGGCCCGGCTCAATGCGAGTTTGCCGGAGAGAGGCTTGCCATGAGCGAGCGCAGGGATCAAATCGTGCGAGTCGAATGGCGGAGGGGCAGGGATTCGAACCCTGGATACAGGTGTAAGCCCGTATAACGGCTTAGCAAGCCGCCGCGATCGACCACTCTGCCACCCCTCCGGCCTTTTGCGGGGCGTGATTGTAGCAGCCCGTGGGCCTTCGTCGGTCACTTCTTCGGCGGGTCTTCCTTCTGGCCGCCGCCCGTGATGACCGGTGGCGGGACCGCGCGCTTGAGGAAGAGGATCGCGAACGCCGTGCACGCGGGACGGTCCGTCGCGGAGCCGTAGTCCTCGCCCCACGAGCCGTCGTCCTTCTGGAGCCGCAGCAGCTCGTTCGCCCCCTGCGCGTACCACCAGTGCTCCCCGATCTTCTCCCGGCCCCACAGGATCCCCGCGCGCTCCACGCTGTACGTCCCGTAGAAGTAGTAAACCCCCGTCATGTCGGCCCCGTCGAAGTTCGGGCCCTTCATCGCCGCCGCGCGCGCGAGCGAGAAATCGCGCGCCAGCCACTTGAACCCCCGGTCCATGGAGTCGTCGATCGCCCGCGGCGGCGTCTCCAGCACTCCCTTCAGCACCGCGAGCACCGAGAGCTGGCTCGCCGTCATCGACCGGTTGGCCCGCGACGAGGCCATCGGCCAGTCGTTCTTCGTGTCGGCGGGATCGATGTACCCCCAGCCGCCGCCTTTCCCCTGGCTCCGCAGCGTGCTCTGCACCGTCTTGTCCCACGTCTCCTGCGGCACCCACACCTTCGCCCGATAGGCCGCGTAAAGACCGAGCACCGCGTACTGCGCCGTCGACGTGTTCCGGAAGAGCTTTGACGGCA
>DATHFI010000084.1:0-3291 GCA_035490275.1 Planctomycetota bacterium | reverse complement strand
CCGCGTACGCCCTGGGCATCATCATCGTCTTCACGGGAATCGGGTTTCTCTTCTCGGTCCTGCTCGGCGCCGACGGTCCGCGGATTTTCGCGGCCAGCCCGTGGGTCAACATGGCCGTCGGTCTTCTCTTCTTCTGGTTCGCGTTCTCCCTCTTCGGACTGTACGAAATCAATCTCCCTTCGTGGCTCACGGGATCGCTGGCGAACAAGCAGCGGTCGGGGGTGGGCGGCGCCTTCATCCTCGGAAGCCTCTTCAGCGTCGTGACCTTCACGTGCACCATTCCCTTCGCCGCGAACATCCTGACCGTGGCGGCCTCCTCCGGAGCGGGGAACAAGTTCGCCGGCCTCGTGGGGATGCTCATCTACTCGGCGACCATGGCCGCGCCCTTCTTCGTGCTTGGGATCTTCCCGTCGCTCCTCAAGGAGGTGCCGAAGAGCGGCGGCTGGCTCCACACGGTCAAGGTGACCGCGGCCTTCGGGGAGCTGGCGCTGGCGCTCATGTACTTCGCGAAGGCGGACCAGGTGACCGAAACCGGCATCCTGACGCGCTCGGTGATGATCGCCGTATGGGTCGCGGTCCTTGCCGTGATGGCGCTCTACCTGCTGGGCTTTTTCCGGATGAAGGAGGACGGGCCGCCTGGGCCGGTGGGATTGCCCCGGACGCTTATCGCCCTGTCCTTCGGAGTCCTCGCGGTCTACATGAGCAGCGGCTTCTCGGGCCAGGCGCTGGGGGCCGTCGATTTCCTGCTTCCGGCGCGGGCGGCCGAGGGATTCCAGAATTACGACGAGGCGCTCGCCGAGGCGAAGCGGAGCGGGAAGCCGCTCTTCGTCGAATTCACGGGGTACACCTGAACCAACTGCCAGACCATGAGGGGCACCGTGCTGGCCCGCAAATCGGTAAGGGATCTCCTCAAGGAGTTCGTCGTCGCGGAGCTGTACACCGACGGCACTCGCTGGAAGGACGACAACATCAAGCTGCAGAGGACCCGCTTCAAGCAGCCCGCGCTCCCGCTCTATCTCACGCTGGCCCCCGACGGCTCCGAGCGCTCGCGCCTCCTCGGGTTGTCGACGGAGGCGGAGTTCATCGCCTTCCTGAAGAAGGGGCTCGCGTCCACGGCCATGAAGTAGCCGGCTGATGGCGGTGAGTGGGGCCGTGGATTGCTTCCCGTGCCCTGCTCCTCGATCCCCGTTCCCGACCCTTCGAGCTGAGAGCTTCTGTAACGGGGGGCTCGAATCGGGGAACCGGAAGCTATAATCGCCCCTCCATGCCTCCCCAGCCGCTGGTCGACCTCGCTAAATACGACTTGGAAACGGTCAAGTACACGGCCGACGACATCCGGAAAGTCATCCCGCACCGCGGCGCCATGGCGCTCCTCGACGGCGTGGTGGCGGTCGACGACGTGAACGGCATCGCCATCGGCTACAAGGACGCGCGGGCCGACGAGTTCTGGGCCGCCGGCCACTTCCCCGGGAATCCGCTGCTCCCCGGGGTTGTCATGATCGAGGCCGCAGGCCAGCTCGCCGTCTTCTTCTACAAGCTTTGCTGTCCCGAGGTCTCCTCCCGCCTCGTCGTCTTTGGCGGCGTGGACGACGTCCGGTTCCGGGGCTCGGTGCGTCCGGGCGAACGGGTCTGGCTCGTCACCCGCAAGGTCGAGATGAACCGCCGCGTGGCGAAGTGCGAATCACAAGCATTCTCCGGGGGACGATTGGTGTTCGAAGGAAAAGTCATCGGGATACCCGTGTGATTGGTGAAGCTCCCCGTTCCCCGTTACCGGTTCCCCGTCTGCCTTCTAGCTTCGAGCTGAAAGCTCCTGAAACGGGGAACGGGTCGCTGGAAACTCGAAGCTTCGCGTGAGATACGTCATTGGCCGTCTACTGCAGGTCTTCGGATTGGCTACCGCTCTCGTCGGTCTCTACGTCGGCATCAGCGTCTCGAACGCCCGCGCGGAACTCATCTACCTCGGCGTCGGCGTGGCCATCTTCTACGCGGGCATTGTCGTCCAGGGCAAGCGCCCAGCGTAGCTTGGGGCTGCTCGAAGCTCGGAGCTCGAAGCTTGAAGCTGGCTTACGGCTTTACGTCCCTCACATAGAGATCGGAAAACGTCGCATCCGCATTCGCCCATAGACCGAATCCGCCCTTGGCATCGATCACGCCCGTCAGGATGAGCACCGCCGCCGGGGCGCCCGTGGGGCCGAAGTAGAAAACCGTCTCGGTCCCGTCGGAGACGATCGCCACCTCGTACCACTCCTTGGCCGCGATCTTGGGTTTCAAGTCGGCGGTGTCGTCCAACGCGAACTTCCCGTCGCGGCGCGTGGCGACCTCCCCGCGGCCCGTCGAGCGGATGAGAAATCGCCGGTGGTCTCCGCCCGTCTCGCGCGCGTCGAACAGGAAGCCCGCCTCGAACGTCTGCTGGAGCTGGTTCCAGCGGAGGCGGCCGCGCAACCCCGAGGCGCCCGCGGTCTTGGCCCGCTCGAGAAAGAGCGGCCGGAAGCCGCCCACGTCCGTGAGCAGGATGTTGCCGCCCTCGGCCCGCGCCGGGGGCCGCGTCCCCGTCGCCTTGCCGTCCCAGTTCCACGTCTTGCTCGTCGCCGTCGGCGCGATCATCGGCCACGCCGTCCACTGGCCCGATTGAAGCAGGACTTTCTGGAAGAGGGCCGCCGCCCGCTCCGATTCATAGGCCGGGTGGGCCGTCCTCAACTGGCGCACCACCACGAGGGATCGGCTCCATCGCGATCCCTTCGCCTCCTCCTCCGCCTCCGTGAGCAGGAACCGCGCGTGGAGGTCGCGGATGATGCCCTCGAGCGTTCCGAAGTACGCCTTGTCCTGGTGCTCCTTCGCGGCCTTGTCGAGCTCCTCGTGCGCCTTGTCGAACCGGCCCGCCGCCGCGTGGTCGAGCGCCCGTCCGAGCATGTCGCGCGAGAGCTGGTCCCGCTCCTGCCGGGCCGCCTCCTCGAGGGACGCCATGCGCTGGGCCGGGACGCGCATTCCCTGGGCGCGCGCCTGCTCCGCCCACCGCAGCGACGCGGAGTTCCGGTCGGGCGTGGGCGAATAGCGGTAGGCCGCGGCGATGGCGAGGGCGAGCCGCTTGTGGTCGGGCGATTTGAAGGCGGTCTCGAGCGGGTTCTCCGCTCCAATGGCGGCCGCCGCGGCGAAGTACGCGAGGTCCCGCGCCTCGAGCTGGTTGAGCAGGATCGGCTGGGGCGTCCCGTTGCCCGTGTCGACCATGGGCGACGGCCCGCCCACGATCTTCCCCTTGACCCCGCCGAACGAATGGAGCGCGACCTCGGTCCC
>DATHFI010000083.1:0-10212 GCA_035490275.1 Planctomycetota bacterium | reverse complement strand
ATTTCCAGCGACGTCGCCGAATTCCGGAGGTCCTTCGGGAAATCCTCCGCGCCCACGTTGCCATTGATCCCGACGCCGACCACGAACAGGTCCGGCCGGCCCGAGATGAACCGCGATTCCACGAGCACCCCCGCGATCTTCCGCTCGCCGACGAAGACATCGTTCGGAAACCGGATGCGCGACTCCGTGCCCGCGACCCCGTCCACCGCGTCCGACGCCGCCAGCGCCGCGATCGCCGTCACGAGCGGCACGCGCTCGACGTCCAGCTCCGGCCGGAGCACGACCGAGCAGAGGATCGACGACCCCTTTGGAGCGAACCACGTGCGCCCCATCCGGCCGCGCCCGCGCCGCTGCTCCTCCGCGAAGACCGCGAACCCGTGCTCCGCGCCCTTCACGGCTTCCGCCCATGCGACGTCGTTGGTGGAATCGACCGACCCGACGCAGGCAATCTTCCTCCCCACGGCGCGCGAGGAGAGCCGCGACCGGATCGCCTGCGGGGTGAGGCTCATCGGCGGAGCAGGACGAGGTCCAGCGAGAAATCGGCCGCGGGCGCCGAGTGCGTGAGCGCCCCCACGCTGATCCAATCGACACCCGTCTTCGCGACGGCGCGGACCGTCTTCAAGGTCACCCCGCCGGAGGCCTCGATCAATAGGCGCGGCCGGATGCGGCGCAGCTCGCCCACGAGGCGGCGCATGCCGGCCGGCGACATGTTGTCGAGCATGAGCACGTCGATGTCGAGCTCGGCGAAGGTGAGGGCCTGGGATCGCGACTGCGCCTCGATCTCGATCCGGAACCGCGGGCCGCGGAGCCTCCTCAGCTCATCGACGGCCGCGGCGATCGACCCCGAGGCGGCGATGTGATTGTCCTTGATGAGCGCCGCGTCGTCGAGCCGGAACCGGTGATTCATCCCGCCGCCCGCGCGCACCGCGGCCTTCTCGAGGAGGCGCAATCCCGGCGTCGTCTTGCGCGTGTCGAGGATCTTCGCGCCCGTACCCTTCACCGCGTCGACGAAGGCGCGCGTGAGCGTCGCGGTGCCGGACAGGCGCTGGAGAAAGTTGAGGGCCACGCGCTCGCCGGCAAGGATCGACCTCGCGCGGCCCCGGACCTCGGCGACCACCCGGCCGGAGCGCACGGTGTCGCCGTCCCGGGCGCGCGAACGCCACGAGACGCCCCGCACCTGGCTGAAGACTTCTCGCGCGACGTCGAGGCCCGCGACCACGGCGTTCCGGCGGGCGACGAGCCGTCCGACGGCGCGGGTCCCGGGGGGTATCGTGGCGTCCGACGTGACGTCGCCGCGGCCGATGTCTTCGGCGAGGGCCGATGCGACGATCGACCGTAGGGTCACGCGGCTTTGCCTTCCAAGATCTTCTTCATGGTCGCGCCAATTTCGGCGGGGCTGACGACGCAGGCGACCCCGGCCTCACGGAGCGCGCGGTACTTCTCCGCGGCCGTCCCCTTCCCGCCCTGGATGATCGCCCCCGCGTGGCCCATCCGCTTGCCGGGGGGCGCCGTCTGGCCGCCGACGAACGCGACGACCGGCTTCCGGACGTGCTCCCGGATGTAGGCCGCGGCTTCCTCTTCCATCGTCCCGCCGATCTCCCCCGCCATCACGATCGCCCGCGTCCCCGCGTCGGCGTTGAAGAGCTTGAGCGTGTCAATGAAGTCGGTCCCCTGCACCGGGTCGCCGCCGATCCCCACGCACGTCGACTGGCCCAGCCCCAGGTTCGAGAGCTGCCACACGATCTCGTAGGTCAGCGTCCCGCTGCGGGAGACGACCCCGATGTCGCCCTTCTTGTGGATGTAGCCGGGCATGATACCGAGCTTCGTCTCGCCCGGGGTGATGACCCCGGGGCAGTTCGGCCCGATCATCCGCGTCGAGGTGCGCTGGAGGAAGGCGCGCAGGCGGCACTCGTCCATGATCGAGATGCCTTCCGTGATGCAGACGACGAGCGGAATCCCCGCCGCGGCCGCCTCCATCACGCTGTCCGCCGCCGCGATCCCGGGGACGAAGCATACGCTCGCGTTCGCCCCCGCGCTCCGCACCGCCTCGTCGCACGAGTTGAAAACGGGGACTTTTCCTTCCCAGAGCTGGCCGCCCTTGCCGGGAGTGACCCCCGCGACGACCTGCGTGCCGTATTCGAGCATCGCCTTGGCGTGGAATCCGCCGGCGCTGCCGGTGATGCCTTGCACCACCACGCGCGTATTCTTGTCGACCAGGATGCTCATGAGGACAGTCCCGCCGCTTCAATTACTTTTTTGGCTGCATCGCCCATGTCCGCGGCCGAAATCACTTTCAGTCCCGACTCTTTGAGGATTTTCCGCCCCGCCTCGACGTTCGTTCCCTCGAGCCGGACGACGATCGGGATGGTCACCTTCACTTCCTTGATGGCGTCCACGATCCCCTGCGCCAGCACGTCGCACTTGAGGATGCCGCCGAAGATGTTGATGAGGACCGCCTTCACGGAGGGGTTGGCGAGGAGGAGCTTGAAGGCCTTCGCGACCTGGTCCTTGTTCGCCCCGCCGCCGACGTCGAGGAAGTTCGCGGGCGACCCGCCGGCGAGCTTGATGATGTCCATGGTGGACATCGCGAGCCCCGCGCCGTTCACCATGCAGCCGATGTTTCCGTCCATCGAGACGTAGTTGAGCCCGTAGGACGCGGCCTCGTGCTCGATCGGGTCCTCCTCGTGGACGTCGCGCATCGCGGCCAGCTCGGGCTGCTTCTTGAGCTCGATCGCGCGGTCGTCGATCCCCATCTTCCCGTCGAGGGCGACGATCCCGCCCTGCTTCGGGACGACGAGGGGGTTGATCTCCAGGAGGCTGCAGTCGCGCTCGACGAACATCCGCGCGACGGCGTGGGCCATCGCGGTGAAGGCCTTGAACGTCTCGCCCTCGAGCCCCAGCCCGAAACCGAGGGCGCGCGCCTGGAACGCCTGCAGGCCATACCCGACGTCGAAGGGCTGCTTCAGGATCGCCTGGGGGTCGCGCGCGGCGATCTCCTCGATCTCGACACCGCCCTGCTTCGAGGCCATCAGGACCGGCATGCCGAGGCGCCGGTCGAGGACGCATCCGAGGTAGAGCTCCCGCGCGATGTCGCAGCCCGCCTCGACGAGCACCTTGCGGACGACGCGGCCCTGGGGTCCGGTCTGCGGGGTCACGAGGGGTTTCCCGAGGAGCTTCGCGGCGAAGTCGCGCGCCTCCTCGGCGCTCCGGACGAGTTTCACGCCGCCGCCTTTGCCGCGTCCCCCGGCGTGGATCTGCGCCTTCACGACCGCGACCGGGCTCCCGACGGCGCGGAAGGCCTCGGCCGCCTGTTCGGGGGTCTCGGCGACGCGTCCGGGAAGCGTGGGGATGCCGTACTTACTGAGGACCTGCTTGGTCTGATACTCGTGGAGGTTCATGAGTTCCGGGGTCCCGAGACCCGCCGTCGGCGGGTTTGGTCCGGCGGACCGGCTGGATGCCGCCCCGCATGCTGGGCTCGGTGATCTTCTCCTCCATGATCTTGCCCTGGGAGAATTTCACCATCTTCCGCTTGGGAATGTAGACCTCCTGCGAGGTCGCCTTCGGATTGCGGGCGATCCGCGCCGCCCGGTCCACCACCTCGAAGACGCCGAAGTTCCGGAGCTCGATCCGGGCCCCGCGCAGGAGCGACTCGATGATCATGTCGAGAGTTCCTTGAACCACCCGGCGGGTGGAGGCGATCTCGAGGCGGTGCTTTTCGGCGAGGGTGCGGACGATGTCGTTCTTGGTCAGGGTTTTCGCGGTATCGACCAAATTCCCACCTCGCTGAACCGTTCCGGCCAGTAAAGCACCGGGCCGAGGAGGGGTCAAGCAAAAGCCTATGGGCGAGGGGGTTGCGTCAGGACATCCTCCATCCCGTACAGCCCCGGCTTCGCCCGGGCCACGAAGGCGGCCGCCCGCAGGGCGCCGCGGGCGAAGAGATCGCGCGACCCCGCCCGGTGGGTCACCTCGATCACGTCGTCGTCCGATGCAAATATGACTTTGTGCTCGCCGACGACGCCGCCGGCGCGCACCGCGTGGATCCCGATTTCGAGCGGCCCCCGCCCGCCGGAATCCCCTTTCCGGCCGAATTTAAAATCGTCGGGCCAAGTCCGGCCCGTCGCGGCGGCCAGGCGCTCGGCCAGGCTCACCGCGGTCCCGCTCGGCGCGTCGCGCTTGCGGCGGTGGTGCGTCTCGACGATCTCGATGTCGTACGCGTCCCCGAGAAGCCGGGCCAGGTCGGGCACCGCCTTGAGGAGCGCCGCGACGCCGACGCTCATGTTCGGGGAAAGCAGGACCGGGATCTTCTTCGCCGCGGCGCGGATCGTCCGCCGCTGGCCGTCCGCGAACCCGGTCGTGCAGACCACCGCGGGCGATTTCGTCCGCACGCACTCCTCGAGCCGCGCGAGCGACGCCTCGGGGACGGAAAAATCGACGAGCGCGTCGACCTTGCGGTCGAGCCGGGCCGCGAGCGCCACGCCGAGCGGTTCGCCGCCGAGCGCCGACCCGTAATCCTTCCCCAGCGACGGCGATCCCGGGGCCTCGAGGGCCGCCGCGACCGAAAACTCTTTGCTCTCCAGGGCCAGGCGGCCCACCGCTCGGCCCATGCGGCCGAGCGCTCCGTTGATGGCGATGCGGATCATGCTGGGCAGAGTGTATTGAGGAAATCCGTATGGGTAAAGAGCGAACGTCGACGACAAAGCACTCCCGGCTCTCCGCTTTCCGCTCTCCGTTTTCTGCCGGATGCCGGATGCGGGATGCTGGATACTGGATGCCTGATGCCTGATGCCCGATGCCCGATGCCTGATGCCTGATGCTTGATACTTGATGCTTGCTGCGCTTGTGCAAGGGATTCTCCCCCGTATGATCATGTCTGGATGAAATCAATTCCTTGTCCATGGTTCTCCCTCCGCCACACGCTGGAATCGGGCCAGTTCTTCCGCTGGCGACGGCTCGGCGAAGGATACGAGGTGATCCGGCGCGACCGCGTCTTCCGCGTCCGGCAGGAAGGCGACCGCCTCCGGTTCGAGGGGGCGGACGCGGACTTCATCCGCCATTTCTTCGCGCTCGACCACGACCTGCCCGCGATCCACGCGGCGCTCGAAGGCGACCCGGTGCTGCGCGATCCGCTCGAGCGGTATCGCGGGCTCCGCATCCTCCGGCAGGATCCGTGGGAGTGCGTCGCCGCTTTCCTCACCTCGATGGCCTCGAATATTCCCAGGATCACCCGCAACGTGGAGGACATGGCGGCGGCGTTCGGGACGCCACCCGCTTTTCCGCGCCCGGAGCAGATGGGGACCGAGACCCAGTTGCGGGCGCTGCGCCTGGGATTTCGGGCGCGCTACCTCGCGGCGGCGGCCGGGCTCGCGCGCGACGGGCGGCTCGACCGACTCGCCGGGCGACCTCACGAGGAGGTCCGGGCGGAACTGATGGAAATTCCAGGGATCGCGGAAAAGGTGGCGGACTGCGTGGCGCTCTTCGCCTGCGGGCGGCTCGAGTCTTTCCCCGTCGACACCTGGGTTCGCAAGACAATGCGTCGACTCTACTTCCGGAACCGGCGCGCGACGGACCTGCGGATCCGGGAATTCGCGCGGCGTCGATTCGGCCCGTACGCGGGCTATGCCCAGCAGGTTCTCTTCATCGCCGCGCGCGAGGCGGGCGTCAGGGGGAGTCGGCCGGCCGCGCGCCCAGCTTGATCTTCATCTTCTTCGAGGCGCCGTCCCGGCGGTAGGTGACCTCGACCTCGTCCCCTTCGCGCATCTCCATGATCACGCCCCGCAGGGTCTCGAAGGAGTCCGTCGAGACGGCCCCGATCATGAGGATCACGTCGCCCACCTGGAGCCCGGCTTTTTCGGCGGGGCCCCCGGCGATGATGGTGACGATGGAGACGCCCGCGTCCGCGCCGTCGAGGGTGTCCCCCGTGATGCCGAGAAATCCCGGGTTCCCCTTCCGGGGCTCCACGGGTTTCGGCCACCCCAGGGAAGATCCGCTGCCGCCCCACAACCTCACCAAGCCGTCGGAGCCGGCGAGAGCGAGGTACCGCCCGTCGGGCGTGAACGCAGCCTGGGTTACACCCCCCGCCTCGAATTCCCGGAGCCGCCGCCCCGTCCGGGGATCCCAGATCCGGACGACGGACCGGACGTCGACCGCGGCCATCAGCAGGCCGTCGCGGGAGAACGTCACCGATTGCGTTCCCGGCACGGTGTCCGCGAGCTCCAGCGTCTGGCGTCCCGCGCGGTCGAAGAGCCGGATCCGGGAATCCTGCGCCGCGTGGACGATGGTGGAGCTGTCGGGCGAGAATCCGAGGAAGGCGGCCTGCGGGCCGGCCCCGGCGAACGTTCCCGTCTGTTCGCCGCGCTCCACGTCGAAGATCCGGACCTGGGCGTCCCACCCGTGGCAGACGATGAATTTTCCGTCCGGGGACCACGAGGGCTGGCCCCCCTGCCCGGTGTTGGGCTCCACGATCAACTTCACTTCCTCCCCGGTCGCGGCGTTGAGAATCCTCAACGACTGGTCCCGTTTCAGCACCGCGATCCGCCGGCCGTCTGAGCTCAGGTCGAACCCGGAAGGGATCGGCCAGACCTCCGGGATGGAGCGGATCTCCGTGCCCTTCTCGACGTCGAGGACCCGGACCGCCTGGCGGTCCGAGCTCAGCCCGGCGACGACGGTTCCGTCCAGGGAGAGATCGATCCGGCCGCGGTAGAAAGCTCCCGGAATGGTCTTGACCGGGCGGCGCGTGGGGAGGTCCCAGACCGAGAGCGTCCCGTTCGTGTCGAGCGCCACGAGCCGGCGGCCGTCGCGCGAGAAGGCGATGGAGCTGATCGCGAATCGGGATACCTGCAGCGCGCCGAGCTGGCGCGCCGAGGAGACCCGGAAGAGGTCGTCGCGGGGCGTGACGTCCGCCAGGAGCAGCGCCGCCAGGATCCACGCGCGCGCCATGGGCTACTTTCCTTCCCCGGGCGGGCGGGAGACTCCCGCCCCGCGGGGTCCGAAGATGCGCACCGTGCCGTCGGCTCCCGACGCCAGGACGCGGCCGTCGAAGGTGAACTCCAGGGGACCGTCGGGAACCAGGCCCTCGCCGACCGTGGCCACGTCGGCCCCCGTGGCGGCCTCCCAGAAGTGGAGCTTGCCGGAGGAGTCGATGTCGGCGACGAACCGCCCGTCGCGGGTGAAGCCCAGGTAGCCGCGGCCGCCCATCGCGGCGGCCCCGCCGACCCGGCGCAGCTCCTTCCAGGTCCTGGCGTCCCAGATCACGATCCCCGAAGCCCCGCCCGCCGCCATGAACTTTCCGTCCGAGGAGAATCGGTACTCCGGGACCCAGCCGATCCCGGCATCGATCACGGTCACCGACCCCGTCTCGAGGCTGATCGCGTGGAAGCCCGGCCCGGGCCCGCTCACGACGACGTGGCGTCCGCGGGCGTCGAATTCGACGGTCGGCACCATCCCGCCCGTGGCGAGGGAGTACGCACGGACCTCCCGGCCCGTGGAGATTTCGATCACCTTGACCGTGCCGTCGCGGCTACCGCCGGTAGCCAGAAGTTTGCCATCCGGGCTGATGGCGAGCGCTCACGTGTAGCCCGTGTGAGGGGTCAGCGAGGCGAGCTCCTTCCGCGTCGCGGCGTCCCATACCTTGACGGTGCCGTCGTTCGACGCCGAGGCGAAGGTGCGGCCGTCGGCGCCCCAGTTGCCGTCGTGGCGCCCGGAGCCGCCGGAGCCGGTGAGCGGACCCAGGTCGCGGCCGGTGGCGGCGTCCAGGAGCCCGATGTCATCGCCCCCCGTGTCGGTGGCGATGAAGCGCCCGCCGGATCCGACGAGCCAGAGGCCGGGCGCCGGGTAGGAGCGCAGTTCGACCAGGTGGCGCGGGTCGAGCGAGTTCGACCTCGGCGTGACGTCGCCGAAGAGGAACCAGCCGGCGGCAAAAAGGATCGCGGCGGACTTCATCTACCTGTCATTATGACGTCCTAACCCTTCCGGGGATGAGAGGAATCCGCTGGCGCGCGTCGACGTCTGGCTGCCGGTCCGGGACGGCGCGGCGACCCTGGCCCGCGCCGTGGAATCGATCCGCCGCCAGACCTTCCGCGACTGGCGGCTGATCCTCGTCAACGACGGCTCGACCGACGCCACGCGGGAGATCGCGGCCCGGCTCGAGCAACGCGATGACCGGATTCGCGTGATCCGCCAGCCCGCCCTCGGGTTGGTCGCCGCGTTGCGGACCGCCGCCGCACGATCCGATGCCCCCTTCGCGGCGCGGATGGACGCGGACGATGTCGCCCATCCGGAACGATTCGAGGCGCAGCTTGCGCTCGGCGGAGACATCCGCGCGACGAGGGTGCGGAGTATTGGCGCCGGGCAGGGGATGTCGCTCTACATCAAATGGAACAACTCCTTGTGCGCGCCCGCCGACATGGAGAACGGACTCTTCGTGGAGAGTCCGCTGGTCCACCCAACGGCGTTCTTCGCGCGGGAGGCGTATGAACGGGCGGGCGGGTACCGCGATCCGGGGTGGGCCGAGGATTACGACCTCTGGCTCCGGGCGTGGGCGAAGGGCCTGACGTTCGCGAAAGTTCCGCGTGTCCTGCTGACGTGGAGTGATCCGCCGGGCCGTCTCACGCGAACTCATCCCGCGTACTCGGAGAAGGCGCTGCGCCGCGCGAAACTGGAATACCTCCCGCGTCATCCGATTCTTGCCAAGGGTCCGCTCACGATGTGGGGCGCGGGGCCGATCGGGCGCGGGTGGATCCGCGACCTGCGGGCGAAGGGATTCGAGGTCGAGCAGGCGATCGACATCGATCCGCGGAAGATCGGCCGGCGGCTCGGCAATACCATTCCGATACGGTCGCCGGACGACGCGCTTCGGAGCCGCGGCGGCCCGATTCTGGGAGCGGTGGGGAGTCGCGGAGCGCGCGCCCTGATCCGGCGACGGCTGATCCGGGCCGGGTTGAATGAAGGAAGCGACTACCTGTTCCTGGCGTGATATCGGCCCCTGGCATTCATTCGGCGGGCAGGAGGCTTACGATCGTCCGGCCTTTGGCGACCTGATGAAGCCAGTAGAGGCACACGAGGACCGGCCCTATCTTGTCGCCTGGAAGCAGGTGGAGATCACAGAAGGGCGAGAGTCGTCGGTTTCCCAGCTCTGCCAGAAAGCTACCCAGTTGGTCCAGCGACCAGGAGCCCAAAGCCGGATGGGACCCCGTCCAATGACGAGGGTCGGGTGAGCCTGGCGACCCGGGGTCCGGGATCCAGACCTCGTTGATTCGGCTATTCAGGATCTCGACGACACGGATAAGGCCGGGCCCGTCGACGCGGAGCGAGAGCCAGAGATGCTTCCCCTCCTCCGGACTGTTGGGGATCTCGTCATAGTCGACGCGGCCGACCGTGAAGGAAAGCCCGAAGCGGCGTTCGCGAAGCACGGGAAGCGTGACGACGCGGGGTCCCTGCGGACTCGTGGCCAGGAACGCCACGTTTCGTCGCTCGGCCTTCATGATCAGTGCGGTAAGCAATGGCGTGCAGCGCGCGACGGTGGTGGCGGGCGATACCTCGATCAGGACGGGGTCGAGTTTCGCCTGGCCCTGGCCCGTTTTCAAGGCCGCTACGTCCTCGAGGGTCGCCGACCGGCCGTCCTTGAAGAGGGCGCCGTCGGCGTCCAGAGTCAGGAGCACGGCGTCCGGATCGATCGCTGAACCTCCGGCTATGGCGGGGTGTATCTTGAGGCGGCAGTATTCGAGGACCGGCCGGCGTCCCTGCGAGCAGCCAACGGCGATCGAGACCAGCAGGAGTAAGGTGCCGCGGGCCGTCATGAGCGCCATTGTAGGGTGAGACGGTCGTGGCGGCCGTGGAGTTCGCAGGTCGCCGTCATCCACAATTCACAATCTGCAATCCGCAATCCGAAATCCGCAATCGGGTATACTCTCCGCGCCGCGCTAGACGGGGAGGTGGCGGTTCCTTCCCGCTCCGAAAGGGGCGGTGCCTGAAACCCGCTTACGCAGGGTCGACAGCCTTTCATGAGGGCGATCGGCGACGGAAGCGCGCGAGCACGTGGCGTTGAACCCTCTGCCCCATGCAATGCAGGGGGCCGTGAACCCCGCCAGGGCCGGAAGGCAGCAACGGTAGCGGTCACTCTCATGTGCCGTGGGTCGCGGAGGGGGAGCCGGCGGCTCGAAGCGGAACGTCGTCCGGGCGTTCGAAGAAAGGGCGCGGCAATTTAAGCTTCCAGTT
>DATHFI010000082.1:0-3078 GCA_035490275.1 Planctomycetota bacterium | reverse complement strand
CGGGGTCGCCCCGGAAGAGATGGAGGGCGGGACGGGTCGTCACCTTGGAAATCGCCGAAAGCAGGAGCCGGTGCGCCTGCTCCGCCTGCCGGTCCACGAGGGCCCGGAAGTTGTACAGCCCGATGACGTTCCGGAGGGACTCGACCTGCGACAGGGTGGTGAAGTTCACCGAGAGGTGCGACAGCAGCCTCCAGAACACCTCCCCTTCCAGCGGCGGCGGGACCGTGGGGGAAACCTTCGTGATGTTCTTGAACCTGGCGAAATTCGGCGACGAGGAGGTGCCGACGCGGAGGTCCCCCATCTTCAACCGGGTCGGAAGCTGGCGGTTCGTGCAGGTCAGGTCGATCGTCAGGGTCTCGACCTCCGCCAGGGCCTCGGGGCCTCCGACGGCGAACGAAATGAACGTCTCGGTCCCCTCGACGGAGACCGAGTTTCCGACGCGGGTCAGGAAGTACGAGGAGTCCTCGCCGGTCTTCGACAGGGAATGGGCGAATCCCAGGAACGGCTTGTACTCCCGCCGCTTGGCCGTCCCCTTGACCAGGCCCACCACGCTGTCCACGGTGTAGACCTCGTGGTGGGCCGGGTTGGTCCCCGTGGGCCAGACCTTGTATTCGGTGCGCTCGTAGTCCACCCGGATCGGGTCGGCGTCCTTGCGGAACAGGTTCACGGCCGGGACGCAGTTGAGGAGGACGCCGGAGGCGCCGAGCGGTGGCATCGAGGCGGGGAGGCGGTCCATCTCGAACGTGACCTCGAAGGCTTTGAACTCCCCGAGTTCGCCGAGCCGTTCGAGTCCGGTCAGGTCGAGAAAGAGGAACTTTGTCGGGAACGCGAAATACTCGAGCAGCAGCCGGTATCCCTCGAAGGAGGTAGTCGGCATGGGAAAGAGCGCCTCTTCGACCCGGAACCCCGCGGGCTGGACCGCCTGGGGCCCGAGTTCGAAGGTCTTTCCGGCCGCCGGGCCTTCCGTGGCTTTCACGATGACGCGCTTCAGTCGGGCCTGGAGACAGAGATAAAGCGCGCGGGTGACGACGGCCTCGCCCTGGAGGTAGAGCCGCAGCTTCGCGATCGGCGACTTCTTCAGCTGGACACCCTCGGGCACGCGAAACTTCAGGCGCAGGTGCGGAGGCGTCTCCGTGCGGAACTCGACGCTCTCCTGGACCACCGGCTCGAGGCGGAGATCGTACGCCGTCCGGAACCGGCAGGCGGTGCCGTCCACGGGAACCGAATCCATCTCGGTGCCGCGGGGGACGTCGTGCGGTTCCTTGGCGGCCTGGGGCAGGGTCTCGAACTGGACGATGGTCATCGCCGGGACGGGCCGCAGGTAGTGCGGCCACAGGAGCTGCATCAGGGAGTGGGTGATTTCCGGGAGCTGGTCGTCCAGCTTCTGCCGGACGCGGCCGGAGAGGAAGGCGAAGCCCTCGAGGAGCCGCTCGACGTCGGGGTCGGCCCCCGCCTCGGCCAGGAAGGGAGCGGCGTCGGGATGGGCGAGGGAGAACTCCCGGCCCATCTCGCGGAGGAACGACAGCTCGTCCTGGTAGTATTTGTTGAGCACGGGCCTGACGCGCCCCTTACCCTAGAAATCCGGATGATCCGGCGGACCCGCTCAGGAACCGACCTTGATGCGGCCGGACGGGTCCACCTGGGTGTCGAAGACGACGGGAACCCTTTCCTTGGTTTTCGCGAGCTGGCCCACGATCTGGTACCGGAGCGTCAGGACGTCGTCGACGTTCTCGACATGGCGCACCTGGACCGAGGTGAGCCGCGGCTCGAACCGCTCGATGCAGGCGCGGATGGCGCGCCCCATCTGTCCGATCGAATCGGCGTACGAGTGCAGGACCTCGCCGGGATCCGGGAGGCCGTAGTCCGGCTGGGCGGCCGAATGGCCCTGCCGGGAATTCAGGAGCCTCTGGAGGTTGCGGAGGACCGCGCGCACGGTGGCCGCGTTGTCGTCACCGGGCGAGGAGGCGCCGGCCCCCGGCCGGGCCAGTCGGTCCAGCAGGCTCGTCTCTCGGGGTGCGGGGGTTCCTCCGGGCATCGCGCATTCCAAGGAGGCATCCCCGCCCGGCGCCTCGCCGGGCGGGGGCCGCCCTCAGTTTTTCTAGCCTTTCTTCTGGGCGCTGAAGTCCCAGGCCACCTCGACCTTGCCGCCCAGCGCGGTGCCCTTCAACGGGTCGACCGGCTGCATCGTCTGCCACAGCTTGCTGTAATTGATGCTGACGTTCTCCGCGTGCTCGGTGCCGCCCGTCGACCAGCTGTGCTGGACCGAGCTGATCAGGCAGTCCGTCATCTTGACGGTCAGGTACTTGAGGTCGCGCGCGCCGCCCGTCGTGAACTCGATCACGACCTCGCCGATGTGCTGCCCGCTGGCGCACGCCTGGAAGAGCAGCGGCGAGGCCTTGTCGACCGGCTTGGTGATCATCACGGGCTGGCCCGTGGCCTTCCCGGCCTGGGTCATGGCCCCGCCTCCCGCCATGCCCGCCCCGTGCGCCAGCACGGCGCCCCAGCTGAAGCTCAGAACGTCAATCCATTCCTTGTGCTTGTCGTCGGTCGCGCCGCCCTTGATGTCCCCGATCTTGACGAATGCGTCCAAAGCCATCGACAGTCCTCCTCATGATTGAGTCCGCCCGCCCGATCCCCGGCCCCCGGCTTCTTATTTCTTGTCCAGCTTCCCCACCAGCGACAGCGTGAAGAAGGCTCCCATGTACTTGAAATGCGGGCGGACCTTCATGTCCACCTTGTACCACCCGGCCTCGCCCGGCACGTCCTCGACGACGATTTCCGCGGCCCGGAGCGGGCAGCGGCTGCGCACCGCCGGGCTTGGATTGTCCATGTCCACGACGTACTGCTTGATCCAGAGGTTCAGCTCGCGGCTCAGGTCCTCCTTCTCCTTCCAGCTCCCGATCTGCTCGCGCTGGAGGACCTTGATGTAGTGGGCCAGCCGGTTCATGATCATCATGTACGGCAGCTGGGTGCCCAGGCGGTAGTTGAGCTCGGCGTCCTTCCCTTCCTTGCTCTTGCCGTAGGTCTTGGCCTTCTGGCAGGAGTTGGCCGAGAAGAAGCACGCGTTGTCGCTTCCCT
>DATHFI010000081.1:0-9237 GCA_035490275.1 Planctomycetota bacterium | reverse complement strand
CCCCTCTCGGACCCCCTATAATCGCCCCCCTCGCATGAAGCCCGAAACGGACGCCGCCCCCAAGGTTTCTTTCATCAGCCTCGGCTGCGCGAAGAACCTCGTCGACAGCGAGGTCCTCCTCGGCCACCTCGCCAAGGGCGGGTTCGCCCTCTGCGCCGACTACGCCGACAGCGACGTCGTCGTTGTCAACACCTGCGGGTTTCTCCAGGCGAGCGAGCGCGAGTCCATGGAAACGATCGACCGCATGGTCGCGCTAAAAGAAAAAGGCGACCTCAAGGCGGTCGTCGTCGCCGGATGCCTCCCCCAGCGGTACGGGCCCGAGTTCGCGAAGCGCCTCCACAACGTCGACGCCGTCCTCGGCATCACCAACCGCGAGGACATCGCCGGCATCTGCGAGGGACTCCTCGAGCGCACCGGCCGTCGCACGAAACCCGTCGTTCGCGTCTCGAGCGACCTCCCCAAGTACGAGATCGACCGCGAGCGCCTCCGCCTCACCCCGCGCCACACCGCGTACATCCGCATCAGCGAGGGGTGCAACCACACCTGCGCCTTCTGCATCATCCCGAAGATCCGCGGCAAGTTCCGATCCAAGCCCATCGAGGTGATCGTCGAGGAGGCGCGCGAACTCGCGGCCGATGGCGCGAAAGAGATCAACCTCATCGCGCAGGACTCCACGAACTACGGACTCGACCTCTACGGCAAGCTCTGCATCGAGAAACTCCTCGAGGAGCTCCACAAGGTCGAGGGGATCGAGTGGATCCGCCCGCTTTACTGCTACCCGACCTACGTGACCGACCGCTTCATCCGCGCGATGGCGGACTTCCCGAAGATCGTGAAGTATCTCGACATGCCGATCCAGCACACCAAGGAGCGCGTCCTGCGCCTCATGCGGCGCGGCATCACCGAGGCGCGCCAGAAAGAGCTCATCGCGAAGATGCGCGCGGAAATCCCCGGGCTCGTCTTCCGGACCACCGTCATTGTCGGGTTCCCCGGCGAGACCGACGCGGACTTCGAGGGTCTGCTGAACGATCTCGAGGAGCTCCGGTTCGAGCGGCTCGGGACCTTCATGTACTCGCGCGAGCCGGGCACCTTCGCCGACGGGATGGAGGGCCACCTCTCCGACGACGTGAAGCGCGACCGCCAGGACCAGGTGATGCGCCAGCAGCAGCGGATCGCGCTCGAGATCAACCGCGCGATGATCGGCCGCACGATCCCCGTCCTCGTCGAGCGCAAGCTGGGCAAGGCCTCGTGGGAGGGCCGGACGTACGGCGACGCGCCCGACATCGACACCATTATCACCCTGAGAGGCCCCGGGCTCGAAGAGGGCCTCATCACCAAGGCCCGGGTCACGGGCTTTCGGGGCTACGACCTGGTCGGGGAGGCTCGATGACAGATGACCGATGACAGATGACAATTCGGTAGTCTTCCGTCATCCGTCATCCGTCAGCCGTCATCGGTCTTCGCAATGACTGTCGCCAACAAGATCACGGTTAGCCGATTCGCCGTCACGATCGTCTATTTCGTCCTCCTCGGGCTGTGCGGCCACGAGGCCGATTCCACGCTTCTCTACATCGCCTTCTTCCTCTTCCTCGCGGCGGTGATCGGGGACGGGCTCGACGGCTACTACGCCCGCAAGTACAAACAGGAAACCAACTTCGGCCGGATCGCCGACCCCTTCGCCGACAAGATCCTCATCTGCGGGTCGTTCGTCTTCTTCCTGGCGATCCCGCCCCTCAGGGAGATCGTGCCCGCCTGGATGGTCGTGGTGATCCTCGCGCGCGAGTTCCTCGTGACCGCGATCCGGAGCGCCGCGGAGTCGCAGGGGATCCCGTTCCACGCGAGCGGGTGGGGCAAGATCAAGATGATCGTCCAGAGCTTCGTCGTCGCCACCGCGGTTTTCTACGCGGCCCACATGTCGCACTTCGACTGGGCGACCCTGATCATGCGGGTCCTGATCTGGATCACCCTCGTCGTCACCGCCCTTTCCGGCATCCTCTACCTGATCGAGACCCGTCGCATCTTCGCGGGAAAAAACGTTTAAGAAGGAAGTCAGGAGCCATGAGCCGTGAGTCGTGTGTCGGCCGCCCCTTCGGGGGACTCTTGACTCAAGACTCATGACTCAGGACTCTAGTCGTTAACGTGACCGACCCTGCTCCCCAGAAGTTGCCTGTCCCCAAGGACCCCAAACCCCCGTCGCCTCCGCCTTCTGGGAAAGGAACGGCTCGACGGGAGGTTCCTGCACCAAAGGCCCCGGCTCCGCCGCCTGCTCACAATCCATCTCCCCCCGGCCCGCCCTCCGCGGCGATGACCGCGCCCGTCTCGCGCTCCCGGATGGCCGCCGTGAGCCGGCCCGCGCCCGGCGAGCCCATGGATTCGGGCCGCATGCGCAGCGCGCGACCCGCCTCCGTCCCGCGCGGATTCGGACTCCAGTTGAAAATCATGCTCGCCATGGGACTCACCACGCTCCTCGGGACCGTGGGCATCTTCGTCGCGGTCTACAGCACCGCCTCCGCCCACTTCGAGGAGGAGATCAACTCCGGCGGGGACCGGCTCGTCGACATGCTCGCCGCCGTCCCGCCCGAAGTCTGGATGGCGGCGATCCACGGCGATTCCCGGGATTATGAATTCGACCAGCTGGTCAAGCAGATCGGGCCCGTCGAGGATTACCCCAAGAAACCGGAATACGCGCAGCTGCGGAACCTGCTCCTCAGCCCCTTCTCGACCGCGTGGCAGGGAGAGATCGACCGCCTCCTGGGCGCCATTTTGAAAGATTCGCAGTGGAAGCAGAGGATCGAAGCCGACCCCGCTCTCAAGGGCAATTACGAGCGGCTCGTCCGGCCGATGCCGCCGCTTCCGGAGTTGTTGCCTTTTCGGGACCTGGCCAAGGGGAGCGGGGTCGTCAACGCGGGGGTATTCGACGCGTCGGCGCCCGGGGATCCCAACCCGCCCGGAGTCCTTCCGGGCGGCCGGGGCCGCCTGAATCTTCCCCAGCCCGCGGGCTCGGAGCGGATCACGAGGGTGGACGTGCCGTTCCAGGCGGCGGACGGCACGCGCATGAACCTCCGCATGTTCATTCGCAACCCGCACCCGGACGACCCCGTCAAGTTGCGCTACATGGTGTCGCTCTCCCTCCTGAGAATCGACCAGGTGAAGAAGTCGCTCTTCCAGATGATCTTCTTCCCCGCGCTGATCGCCTTCGGGGCGTCGCTCGCCATCGCGGCGTGGATCTCCAACCGGATCTCCAATCCGGTGCGCCTCCTGATCCAGGACATCAACGTCGTGAGCTCCGGCAACCTGGAGCACCAGACCTCCGCCCGCTCGGGGGACGAGATCGGCCAGCTCGCGGCCTCCTTCAACCGGATGACGACGGCCCTGAGGACCGCGCAGCTGCAGGAGCTCCAGGCGCGCGCGCTGGACCACGAGCTCGGGATCGCGAGCGAGATCCAGACCAACCTCGTCCCCAAGACGATGCTGAAGGTCCCGGGGTACGACGTCGGGGCCTACTACCGGCCCTCGAAGGAAGTGGGGGGCGACTACTACGACTTCATCGAGATCGACGAGACGCGCTCGGGCCTCATCGTCGCCGACGTCTCGGGGAAGGGCGTCCCCGGCAGCCTGATCATGGCGATGGCGCGGGCGCTCATCCGGATGGAGGCGGAGCGGAACCGCAACCCCTCGACGGCGGATACGCTGGCCCGGGCGAACCAGATGCTCGCGCGCGACATCAAGAAGGGGATGTTCGTCACGGCGATCTACGGGATCCTCGACCGGACGAACCACCAGATTCGCGTCTCGAGCGCGGGGCACAACCCGATGATCCTGTGGCGGGCGCGGACGGACGAGATCGTCCTCGTGAACCCGAAAGGGATCGCGCTCGGCCTCGACCGGGGGCCGGTCTTCGAGCGGACGATTTCCGAGGAGATCGTCCAGCTGGAGCGGGGCGACCGCGTGGTCTTCTACACGGACGGCACGGTCGAGGCGATGAACGAGCGGAAGGAGGACTTCGGCGACAAGCGCTTCCGCGAGCTCTGCAAGAAGCTCGCGAAGTCGGAATCCAACCAGTTCCTGAACCTCATCATGAAGTCGATCGACGAGCACCAGGGGAGCGCGCCCCAGCACGACGATATGACGATCGTCACCTTCCGAAGACTCTAGGTCGCATCACATATTCCGGTTGCGGGGGAAGTATCCAGATACTAGATCCCAGATCCCAGTTCCCGAAGTGGCGAGTGTTGAGCCAGACTTGTTACTACTCGCAGCTGGCAACTTCAGAATCTGGGATCCGGGATCTGGGATCTCGTAACTTGCACTGCCCCCTCAATTGACCCCCGTTGCGTGACGTCTTTCGATCGGGGAGAATCGCTCACGTATGGATTCTCCCGAGGTCCCGCCGGTCCCCGCGGGCGAGGAAGTCGTCACCTCCTCGGAGGGGCGTCGCGACACGCGCGTCCTCCGGGCGGTGGAAGACACGGCCGGGGGCGCGGCGCCGACCTTTCCCCTGGGCCGGAAGATTTTCGTCGCGACCGCCGGCGTCGCCCTCGTCACCTCGGCCTTCATCTTCTTCGCCGTCCGGTCCCGGTCGATCGCCTACCTCGACCGCGAGATCGACGCGAAGGGCGTCCGCCTGGTCGAGACGCTCGCCTCGATCGACACCTCGTACTGGTTCGCCGCGATCCACCAGGATCGGCCCGAGTGGCGCGACCGCGTGGAGGCCCTGGGCGGGAGGCTCCGCCCGCTGAAGAACGCCCCCGGCGCGGCGGAGGGGGTCCTGCAGATGAGCGTCCTCGACATCGGGTCGGACGATCGCGACCTCGCCAGCGTTCAGATCGTGGACCGCCGGCTGACGCTCACGGATCGGGTGATCCGGCCCTCCTCGGGTGCGGTCGAGATCGGCGACGGGCTCCTCACGGAGGAGGGCGCCACCGGGGGCGTTCCCGCGCGCAGTTTCAAGCTCGAAATTCCCCACCCCACGGGCCGGCTCCGGTTCTACGTCGTCCTCTCGGTGGAGCACATCGCGGCGGCGAAGCGGGAGCTTCAGACCGCCCTCATCATTCCCGTGGCCCTCTCCCTTCTCGCGGGGCTGGGGGCGTCGTGGTGGGTGGCGCGGCGGATCACGGCGCCGGTCCGGACGCTCCTGGGGGACATCGAGAAGGTGAGCGCGGGGGACCTGGATCACCGCACCTCGGCGGAGTCGGACGACGAGATCGGCCAGCTCGGCCGCGCCTTCAACCGGATGACGGAGGCGCTCCACGGGGCGCACCAGACCGAGCTGGACGCGCGGGTCTCCGAGCACGAGATGGAGATGGCCGCCGAGATCCAGGCGAACCTGGCGCCGCGCGCGGCGCCGCGGCTGGCGGGGGTGGAGATCGCCGCCTTCAGCCGCCCCTCGAAGTCGGTGGGGGGCGATTACTACGACTACTTCGAGATCGACGAACGCCACGCGGGGTTCATCGTCGCGGACGTGGCCGGCAAGGGGGTGCCGGGAAGCCTCGTCATGGCGATGACCCGCGCGCTGCTCCGGATGGAGGCGGCCCGGAGCGGCAACACGTCGCCCGCCGACACGCTGAGGCGCGTGAACCGCGTGCTGACGCCCGACATCAAAAAGGGAATGTTCGTCACGGCGCTCTATTGTATACTCAACCCGGAAACGGCCGAGGTGATGGTCGCGTCCGCGGGCCATCACCCCCTTATCGTGTGGCGGGCGAGGGACGACACGCTCGAGCTCTCCTCGCCCAAGGGGATCGCGCTGGGCTTGGACGGGGGTCCGCTCTTCGACCGCAGCCTCCAGGAGGAAGGCGTCCAGCTCGGCAGGGGGGACCGCGTCGTCCTTTTCACGGACGGCGCGATCGAGGCCATGGATCCTCACGGAGAGGAGTTCGGAGACCGGCGGTTCCAGGAACTCTGCTGGCGGATCGCCACGGAGGACTCCGAGCGCTTCCTCGCGCGGATCGTGGAGGCGCTCGACGCCCACCGGGGCGGCGCGCCCCAGCACGACGACCTGACGATCGTGACCTTCCGGTATCACGGCGCATGAGAGGTTCTCTGAAAGACCGGCTGACCGTCTCGAACGACACCCGCCACCTCCTGGCGGTGCGGGATTTCACAGGGCGGATGGCCCGCCAGGGCCCCCTGCCTCCCGAGGAGGTCCACAAGATCACGCTCGCCGTCGACGAGGCGGTCACGAACATCATCGAGCACGGCTTCAACCAGGGGGAGAAGGGGTCGATCGAGATCGAGGCGGAGTGGGAGGGGGAGAAGTTCCGGGTGACGATCCGGGACTCGGCGCGGGTCTTCAATCCCGACTCGATCCCGAGTCCCGACGTCCAGGAGCACGTGAAGGCGGGGCGCAAGAAGGGCCTGGGGCTTTTCCTGATGCGCCAGATCATGGACGAGGTGAAATACAGATACAAAGACGGAACGCAAAATGAACTTACGATGGTTAAGTACGTGAAGGCAAAATGAAGCTTCCAGTTTCCAGACCCCAGATCCCAGCTTCCCGAAGTTCCGAGCTTCGAGCCAAAGCCGGAATCGGATATGAATGGATGAAGGTGGACGCCTAACCATGGCCGGATTCCGGATCCAGAAGGAAAAGCTGCCGGGCGGGGTCGTCCTCGTCGGCGTCAAGGGGTTCCTCGACGCCCACACGTTCGAGCAGCTCGAGAAGGAATTCGCCGACCTCTTCGACGCGGGGAGCTTCCGCCTCATCGTCGACCTGGCGGGGCTCGACTACATCTCGAGCGCGGGGGCGGGCGTCTTCATCGAGGCGATCGGGACGTCGCAGGAGAACGAGGGGAACATCATCCTGATGCGCCCCGGCCCGAACGTGAAAGAAGTCTTCGACCTGCTCGGCCTTTCCCAGATCTTCACCTTCAAAGACACCCGGGAAGAGGCGCTCCAATCACTGGCGAGGGTTGGCGCGTAACCTGGCCAGATCCCTGTTTCCAGATCCCAGATCCCAGATTCTGAAGTCTCGAGATTCAAGCCAGAAAAAGCGCGGCTCCGGGCCGTTCCTCCGCACACCGAGAGAACCACGGAGGAGCGATGCAGGACTTCAAGAAACTCAAGTTCTGGCAGAAAAGCCATGCGCTGCTCCTTGATGTTTATGCGGTCGCGGCGGGTTTCCCCAAGGAAGAGATGTACGGCATCAATCGTCAGCTCAAGGACGCGGCTCTCTCCGTTGAAACAAATATCGCCGAGGGGTCCGGCAAGGCGAGCAGCCAGGAATTCAAGCGGTTCGTCTCGATTTCGATGGGTTCGACTTGCGAGGTCGAATCGCTTCTCATCGCGGCCCGGGATCTGAAATTCCTGCCGTCGGCGGCATTCGATCGGGTCTCCTCCTTGTGCACTGAGGTCCGTCGCATGCTCTATTCTTTCCACCGCGCGTTATCGGTCTCCTCGTCGCGCCCCCCTCCCCGCCCTCCTAAAACTTGATACTCGATACTTGAGTCTCGAAAATTGGAACTGCTCGCATCTTGTTACTTCAGGATCTGGGATCTGGGATCTGGGATCTTGCTGCTGGAAACTACCCCAGTTCTGCCTGATCTGACGTCACCCCCTCCTCGCTCTCGTCCTCGTTGGGCTGGTTCGAAGGCTTCGTTTTCCACCGTGCATGAAGCCACATCCATTGCTCGGGGTGCTGGCGGATGAAGGCTTCCAGGCGTGCGGTCACGTCGGACGTGATCATCTCCACGGCCTTGGGGCGGTCCAAGCCCTCCGGGATCGGCACCGGTCCCGTCATCACGCACCGGTGCTCCTGTCGGCCCGACCGGAAGACGTTCGCGACGTAGATCGGCGCGCCGTACTTGAGGGCCATCAGGGCGGGACTCTTCACCGTCGCCGCGGGGCGGCCGAAGAAGGGGACGAAGATGCCGTTCTTCCGCGCGTTCTGGTCCCCCAGGATCGCCAGGATCTTGTTCGCCTTCAGGCTCTCGCCCATCGACCGCACGGCCCGCTGCTTCGGGATGATCCGCTGCCCCGTCGAGCGGCGCAGGCGGTTCACGTAGCGGTCGAGGAACGGGTTCTCGATCGGCCGCGCGATCGACGAGAGGTCGTACCCCTTCAGCGAGAAGGCCAGGCCCATGAGCTCCCAGTTGCCGAGGTGGCCCAGGACCACGATCGCCCCCCGCCCCTTCGCGAGCGCCTCGTCCAGGAGATGGACCCCCTCGAACTTCGCGATGGTGTCGAGGTCGCCGCGCGTCATCATCCGCGGCATGAGGAGCGTCTCGATCGCCCCGACGGCGAAGTGCTCGTAGACGCGCCGCACGAGCCGGTGCACCTCGCGGTCCGACTTCGGCATTCCCTCCGCGCGCTGGATGTTCTTCACCGCGATCCGGCGGTGCTTGGCGTCCAGGACGTACATGATGCGGCCGATGAGCTTCCCGACCCGGCGGGCGAAGTCGTACGTGAAGACGTCGAGGGCCGCGATGACATACCGCAGGAAGAGGTAGGCCAGGGCCTGCGCGGGAATGAACCGGCGCAGACGGAACGAAGGCCGGCGAAGTGCCATTCCTTACGGGGCCGATGCGGCAATCGCGGGGTCGGGCGTCCGGACGGCCGATTCGAGCATCGCCTCCAGGCGCTCCCCGCCCCGCACGGCCTCGAGCTCCACCCGCAGGGTCGCGACGGGCAGCCGGAACATCGAGGGATCGAGCTTCGTTGCGTCCTTTTCCGTCGTGATGAGGGCCCCCGCCAGGAATTCCTGCGCCTCGACCTCGAGCTGGCGCGCCTCGGCGGGCCGGTAGACGTGGTGGTCGGGGTAGGCGCGGAACTTGACGACCTGCGCACCCGCGGCCTCCACCGTGCGCCGGAAGGACTCCGGATTTCCGATGCCGCAGAAGGCGTAGAGACGCCGACCGCGCACCCAGTCGGGTCCCCAGGTGCGGTTGTCGGTGAGCGTCCGCACGCCGACGGGCCGGTGCACGGTCTCGGCGACGGGGCGGTCGAGACTCAGCTGTGCGATCTTCGAGCGCAGCGCCTCGAGCTCGGCGGGCGTGACCTGGTCGGTGCGCGTCAGGACGATCATCTGGGCCCGACGCAGGGCCGTCGGCCGGTCCCGGAGCAGGCCGCGCGGGAGGAGCCGTCCGTATCCGAAGGGGTTGGTCGCGTCGACGGCGACGAGATCGAGGTCCCGGTGGAGCCGGTAATGCTGGAAGCCGTCGTCGAGCACGAGCGCGTCGGGGTGGAATTCCGCGATGGCGCGTCGGGCCGACGCGACGCGGTCGGGGTCGGCGTACCGGC
>DATHFI010000080.1:0-6427 GCA_035490275.1 Planctomycetota bacterium | reverse complement strand
CTTCGCGCGGATCAATCCGTGCGGAGTCCCGCGGGGCGCGGTGACCTCCCTGTCCGAGGAGGCGGGGCGGCGCGTCGACGTGGGGGAGGTCGCGGAGCGGCTCGGCCCGAAATTCGCGGAGGCCTTCCGCTTCGAATCCTGGAAGGCGGAGCCCGCCCGCTTCGCGTGCGGGCCCGCTTGACGATTCGGCCTTGATCCTTGCCGGATACATGCTAAAATCGGCATGTCGCCGGAAGGACATTCGAACCGGTCCCGCGCCTTGGAGAGGGCGGCGGGCGGCGTCCGGCGAATCACGAGAGAGGGGAGCATGCCACACGCCACCGTTCTCGCCGTCGATTCCGATCGCGTCAACCTGTGCGCCATCCGCCACTGATTTCATCACGCGGGCGTGGAGGCGGTTCTCGCGCGCTCGGCCGGGGAAGCCGCGCGCCGGGTCCTCGAACGGGCCCCCGGGGTCGCGCTCGTAAGCCTGGGCCTGGGCGCGGAGGAATCGCTTGGCCTGGTCCGGCGCTTCCGCCGGGAGTACGCCACGTCGCGCCTGCCCATCCTGCTGCTCGCCGAGGAGGGCCAGGAATCGCTCGTCGCCCGGGCGCTCGAGGCCGGGGCGTCGGACTTCGTGCTCCTTCCCGAGGAGGAGCCGGCGTTCGTGGCGCGCGTCACGGGGATGCTCGGGTGGAGCGCCGCTCCCGGAACGTCCCGGTTCCTGACGGCGGGCGGCATCGTGTTCGACGCGGACCGCGCGGAGCTCGTGCGGCCGCGGCCGTCGGCTCCGCTGACTCCGTGCGAGGGGCGCATCCTGCGGTGGCTCCTGACGCCGGCGGGCCGGGCCTACACGCGCCGCCAGCTCCTCGCGGCGCACCGTCCGGCCTTCCCTCCGGGGGCGGAGGAGCGCTCGGTGGACGCGCACGTGGCGTCGTTGCGGAGGAAGCTGGGGGCGTGGGGTTCGTGCGTGGAGACGCGCCGCGGCGTCGGCTACCGCTTCGACCCGTCCCGCGCGGAGGCGGGGGCCCCGGCGGGGACCGTTTCGGCTTGACAGTTCATAGTTTATAATATATAAAGTATGAGTCGGGGCCGCGCGGCGGCGCCCGTCAAGGAGAGATGCGAGCCCCGGGGAGGCGAGGCGGAGCCCGCGCGAGGATCCGCCCCGGGACCCCGGACGACAACCGACAACCCCACCCCAGCTGTCCGCCTGGGATACGCAGTTCCCTCCTCTCCCGCACTGGTATTCCGGGCGGATTATTTTTGGGCCGTCAGATCCGCGGCCGCGACGTCGTCTCCACCCCCTGCTCCCCGACCACGATGGCGTTCCCTTCCGGGTCGACCGCGAAAAAGCAGCGGCCGCGCCCCCAGAGCGCCTCGTGCACGGCCGAGATCTGGTCGGGGGTCCGGCCGACGCCGGTGAGCTGGTGGGCCGCCCCGAGGTCGGTGCTCGTCTGCAGCCCCAGCCACACGCGGCCCTTGGCCGCCTTCGGGCGGTGGGGCATCGGCGACGACGCCCGTTCCTGGGCGAGGATCACGCGGATCGGCCCGGCGTCGAAGAGGGCCGCTTTTTCCGTGTGGGCGTCCGACCACGTTTTCAGTTCGCGGACGCCCAGCACGCGGCGGTAAAAATTCACCTCGACATCGAAGTTGTCCACGAGGATGAGGATGAATCCCGCCTTGGCCGACATGGCACCTCCCTTCGGGGCGCGGCCCGACGGACGCGAGGTGGAGACCCGCGGGTATTACGACTCGGGGGGGATGCGGTGTCAAGGAATCGGGGCGGCGGTCCGCCTTCGCCCCGTGCCTGCCTGAGTATTTCTGCTGGGGCTTCGGTGAGACCGCGGTCGATTGGCTTTTTGCGCCTCAGGGGTAGCGCAAAAATATCGGGGCGGCGGGATTTGAACCCACGACCTCTTGCTCCCGAAGCAAGCGCTCTAGCCAGACTGAGCCACGCCCCGACGAAGGTGTGAGGCGGAGATTATATCAATCGCCGCGCGACCGGCAAGCGCGATGTGCCGGACTCTACCGGTCGGCGAGCAGCCGGAGGTAGCGGCGCTCCTTGCGGAGCCCGTCCAGGTCGGTGTCCGCCCGCATGTGGTCGAAATCGTCGTACCCCGCCTTGATCGAGGCCTCGAGCCAGTCGATCGCCTTCTCGTTCTGGCCGATGAGCGCGTACCCGCAGGCCACGTTGTAGGCGGAAGGAACCCCCATCCCGCGCGCCACGTCGGGATCCGCCTTCCGTAGCGCGTAGAAGAGCCTCTTGAACCCGGCAATCGACTTCTCGAACTTCTTGACGGCCTGATCGCGGTCGGTCTTCAGGAGTTTCGTTGCGGCCTCGTGCGTGTCGAAGTAGGACTTGAACTCGTCGCTCGCCTCGAGGCGCGTCTGGGGTCCGGATTTCGTGGCATCCTCGATGATGTCGGCGTCCTCGACCTCGCGCTTGATCCCGCGGATGTCCCGCAGGATGTCCTCGCGCTGGTCGTCGAGCGCCTTGAGCTTCCGTTCCAGGTCCTTGACCCGCTTGTCCGCGGACTTCGGCTCGCCGGCCTTCGGCGTGGGGGCGGGCTCGGGTTTGGTTTCAGGCTTGGCCTTTCCGGAAAGCTCCTCGTCGATCGCCTTGGACACCTTCTCGAGGATGTCCTTGTGCTTCTTCGCGAGTTCCTCCTTGATCTGGTCCATGATGCGCTTCTTGAGCGCCTCGTCGGACTCCTGGGCGCGGGCGGAGGGAGGGACCGCGACGGCGGCGGCCAAGGCGAGCAGGACCGGGAAGATCAGGCGCATGTCGTTCTCCTCGTGGGACCGATACTAGTCGTACGTTTGGCGACCGTCAAGCGCAAGCCCGGCCCGAGGTGGACCTCCCGACTTTTCGACTCCGCCCGGATTGGTCCAAAGAAAATCGGGCCTGTAACCGATGATTAAGTTGAAGGCACGTACGCTTCCGGTCGAGGCCCGCGCGATGGCGCGGGGTACCTCAGGAGGGTCCGATGGATATCGGCAGGACGGAAGGCGTTCACGGGCCGGGTAGGATCGAGGGGAAGCGGGCGCACGAAGTCTCGAAACCCCCGCTCCATCCGCCCCAGGACGCCGCCTCGCGCGCGGAAATCTCCGGGGTCGGCCGGCTCGTCTCAGAGACGCTCGGCCTTCCGGACATCCGCATGGAAAAGGTCACCGAGTTCAGCCGCCTCCTCAAGGCGGGCCTGTACATCACCGACGAGCGCCTCCTCGGCGCCTTCGAGAAGTTCCGGGACGAAATCGCCGGCCGCTGATCCGCGGCTGCTTCCAGCGGATAGCGAACAGCGGACAGCCGCCCACCCTTGGATCCCTGCCAACAAACCTGCCACTCTGGCAATCCCGTGAGAACCTAAGGTTGGGGATTGCAAAGCATTCCCTTTCAACATATTGTACCTACCCGATCTACGGGGCCTCTGGCACGCCGGTTGCGATTCCATCAGGGTCCCGAAGTCGGGGTCCGTGTCGACTACCAAAGGGGAGGTCGGGCATGCCCAAGCAGATCCTTTTTGACCACGAGGCCCGGCGGGCGATCCGCCGCGGCGTCGAGAAAATCGCCAACGCGGTCCGGCCCACGTTGGGTCCGCGCGGCCGCACCGTCGTCATCGAAAAGAGCTGGGGAGCCCCCGGGGTGACCAAGGACGGCGCCTCGGTGGCCGAGGAGGTCGAACTGCGCGACCCGTTCGAGAACATGGGAGCCCAGCTCATCAAGGAAGCCGCGAAGAAGACCAGCGACGACGCGGGCGACGGCACGACGACCTCCACCGTCCTCGCGGAGGCCCTGTTCCTGGGCGCCCTGAAAGCGGCCACCTCCGGCGTGAGCGCCGTGGCGCTCGGCCGCGGAATTCAGGCCGCCGCCCGGGCCGTCGTCGCGAAGATCAAGGAATCGGCGGAACCG
This sequence comes from Planctomycetota bacterium, assembly GCA_035490275.1. GTDB lineage: Bacteria > Planctomycetota > MHYJ01 > MHYJ01 > JACPRB01 > DASRJF01. Next base: position 2,538 of record DATHFI010000080.1, on the reverse strand, counting down.
GTGAAACCCAGCGATCGGGAGCGGATCGTCCAGATCGCCGCGGTCGCGGCCAACGGCGACCGAACCGTGGGTGAGATGCTCGCCGAAGCCTTCGCCAAGGTCGGCAAGGACGGGGCGATCGCCATCGAGGAAGGCAAGGGGATCCAGACCGAGATCAAAATCGTCGAGGGCATGCAGTTCGACCGGGGATACCTCTCCCCCCAGTTCGTGAACACCAAGGGCTCGGCGGAGTGCGTCCTCGAGAAGCCCCTCATCCTGATCCACGAAGACAAGATCTCCAGCGTGGCGAAGCTCATTCCGCTCCTGGAAAAGGTGGCGGCGGCCAAGCGGTCGCTCCTGATCATCGCCGAGGAAGTGGAGGGCGAGGCGCTCGCCACCCTCGTCGTCAACAAGCTCCGCGGAGTCCTCCAAGTCTGCGCCGTCAAGGCTCCCGGCTACGGCGACCGGCGCAAGGCCATGCTCGAGGACATCGGGATCCTCGCGGCGGCGAAGCCCGTCTTCAAGGACCTCGGGGTCGAACTCGAGCGCCTCCCGCTCAGCAGCCTCGGCACTGCGAAGAAGGTCATCGTGGACGCCGACACGACGACGATCCTCGAAGGCGCGGGATCCTCGGCGGACATCAAGGCCCGCGTCGCCCAGATCCGGCGCGAATACGAGGAGAGCGACTCGGAGTACGACAAGGAGAAGCTCCAGGAGCGGCTCTCGAAGCTCTCCGGCGGGGTGGCGCGGATCGACGTCGGCGCCGCGACCGAGACTGAATTGAAGGAACGGAAGCGCCGGGTCGAGGACGCGCTCCATTCGGCGCGGGCCGCGCTCGAAGAGGGCGTTGTACCCGGCGGCGGCGTGGCGCTCCTGCGCGCCGCGACGGCCCTCGACGGACTCAAGCTCGAAGGGGACGCGAAGTTCGCGCTCGACATCGTCCGACGGGCCCTCGAGGCGCCCCTCCGGCAGATCGTCCTCAACGCCGGCCACAACCCCTCGCTCGCCGTGCGGAACGTGCGGGAGCATTCGGGCGCGTTCGGCTTCAACGCGGAGACGCTCCAATTCGGCGACCTGAAGGAGTCGGGGGTCCTCGATCCCGCGAAGGTCGTGGCGACAGCCCTGACGAACGCGGCGAGCGTCGCCTCCGAGCTGATCACCGCGGAGGCCCTGGTGAGCGAGATCCCCGACGAGGAGGGGCAGAAGGCGGTCGGCGCCGCGGGCGCGCCAATGATGTGATCAGTTTGTGGATTGCGGATTGTGGATTGCCGGCGACTGATGACTGATGACTGATGACGGATGACTGATGACCTCCATCGGAAGTCTGATGTCTGAAGTCTGATAACTGTGAGGGCCCAATGAAACTGAGACCCCTGGCGGACAACGTGGTCGTCATCCCGCTCGAAGCGGCGGATAAGACGGCCGGTGGCATCATCCTGCCCGACACCGCGAAGGAGAAGCCCACGAAGGGCGAAGTCGTGGCGATCGGTTCGGGCCGCGTCCTGGGCAACGGCCGCGTGGTCCCTCTCGCCGTGAAGGTCGGCGACCGGGTGCTGTACGGAAAGTACGGCGGGAACGAAATGAAGGTCGGGGGCAAGGAATACCGGATCGTCCAGGAGAGCGAAATCCTGGCCGTGATCGACTAGGCATCGACCCCTGATGCTTGATGCCTGATGCCTGCTACCCACAAGGAGCCATGAAATGGCCAAGCAGCTGATGTACGACGACGAGGGCCGGCGCAAGATGCTCGCGGGCATCCGCTCCCTCTCCCGCGTGGTCAAGGTGACCCTCGGGCCCAGCGGCCGCAACGTCCTGATGGAGCGCAAGAGCGGACGTCCGCAGGCGACCCGGGACGGCGTGACCGTGTCCAAGGAAGTCGAGCTTCCGGACCCGATGGAGAACGTCGGGGCCAAGCTCGCCAACGCCGCCGCGGACAAGACGAACGAGGCCGCCGGCGACGGCACGAGCACGGCCGTGATCCTGACCGAGGAAATCTACGCCGAGGGACTGCGCAATCTCACGGCCGGCGCCAACCCCACCGCCCTGAAGCGGGGGATCGACCTCGCCGTCGAGGCGGTCCTGGCCGAGGTGAAGAAAATGAGCCGCCCGGTCGAGGGCCGCGACGGATACCTCCACGTGGCCCGCGTGAGCTCGCATTTCGACGAGCCGGTCGCCAAGCTCGTCGCGGACGCCATCGACAAGGTGGGCCGCGAAGGGGTGATCACGGTGGAGGAGGGGAAGACCTTCGAGACCGAGCTCGAGTTCGTCGACGGGCTCCAGTTCGACAAGGGGTACATCTCACCGTACTTCATCAACAAGGCGGAGTCGCTCACGGCCGAGTACGGCGACGCGCTCCTCCTGATCTGCGATCGCAAGATCTCCAACGTGGCCGAGATCGTCCCGGTCCTGGAGCAGGTGGCCCAGGCCCGGCAGCCGATCCTCATCATCGCGGAGGAGATCGAAGGCGAGGCGCTCGCGGCGCTCGTGATCAACAAGCTGCGCGGCGTCCTCCGGGCGGTGGCGGTCAAAGCCCCCGCGTTCGGCGACCGCCGGAAGGCG
>DATHFI010000079.1:0-8186 GCA_035490275.1 Planctomycetota bacterium | reverse complement strand
GCCGGACGAAAACGTGGTGATGGAATCGGACGAGTCGCGCGTCAGGTAGATCGCGGGGGTCAGCGTCCCCGAGGACAATTCCAAGTCCAGTCCCAGGTCCGCGAAGCCGTTGCGCACGTTGGCCTGGTCCCCGAGCGTGGTCGATCCCTTGCGGCCCAGTTGATCGATTTCCGCCTCCGTCAGCGTGCCGGGTCGCTCGCGATGGTCGTCGTGTAGGCCCAGTTTCAGGTGCGACTGCGCCTTCGGGGCCAGGTCGTACGTCAGCAGGGCCGTCGCATTTTCTCCGTTGAACGCGCTGTTCACGCGGAAACCGTCGGAGGTTTCCCGGCCGGCGAACAGCGAGATCCCGAGCGGCCCCTCGGTCGCCCGGTAGGAGCCGGACGACCGGTAGGTGCGGAAGGAACCGAAGCCGGCCTCCAGCGAGGCGGAGGGCTCCTTCGTCGGGCGCCGGGTGACGATGAGGATCACCCCCGCGACGGCGCCGTCGCCGTACAGCGACGCGGCCGGTCCGCGGAGGATCTCGATCCGCTCGACGTTCTCGAGCGGGATCGACGCCCAATCGGTCTGGCTGCCCGAAACCGAATTGACCTTGCGCCCGTCGACGAGCACGAGGAGGCGCTGGCCGTTCCCGCCGCCGTTGTTGAAGCCGCGGACGTCCACGACGGAATCCTGCGGGGTGGTCGAGTTCTTCGTGACGAAGAGCCCGGCGCGTCCCTGGAGAAGGTCGACGACGGTGTGGGCGTTCGACTTGTCGATGTCCTCCCGCGCGATCAAGGTGACGCCGGCGGGGGTTTCGAGGAGATCGGATTCGGTACGCTTGGCGGTGACGACGACTTCCTGGTCGGAGGGGGCGGGCTTGGGCTCGGCCGGCGTGGCCGGCTTTTCCTGGGGCCAGAATAAAAGCGCGACAACGAGAGCTGGAAACACGGATCGCTCCTTTCCTCGCGAAAGGTGCCGGATCGGCTCCGGCACTGGGAACGGCCGGTCTCCTGGCTCGCGCGTCTTCCTCCGGTCCCGCCTTCTCACCCCCCCTGGGGCAATGGCGATCTGGGACCTTCGTCGGCGCTCACAGTTGCGGGGCAGCCCTCGATTCGCCCCCGGCTACGGGCCGGCGGCTCACGAGGTTCCCGTTACCGTTCCCTGGATCTCTGTCGCTCCTTGCGGGATTTCTTCTTCGCTCCTCCTTTCATCAAATAGGCGCGGGCCGCCCCGACGAACCGTCCGGGGAGCTCAGGCGCCGACGCGAAATGCAGATGGACGAAAGAGGCGTGCAATCCGTCCCGGGCGTAGCCTTCGGGACGCGTTTGACGGCTGCCGGGCGGGCAGACCCGCCAGGGCGCCGCCGGGCCCAATTCGCCCGACCCCGCGGAGATCCGGAACTCGTTGCCCCGGTACCGCTCTCCCGGCCGGGTGAGGAAGGTCGGTTGGGCGACCTCGGCCGTGACGTACACCGCGGCAGGGAAGCGCGCCACCATCCGGATCTCCCCCGGGATCACCCCGCACATCTCCCAGGCGCGGATCCCGGTGCCGACGAGGTTGGTGGCCAGGTAGAGCATGCCGCCCGATTCCGCGTACACCGGCATTCCGGCTTTCACCGCGGCTCGGATCTCGTCCCTCATCGCCTGGTTCCGCTCGAGCACGGCCGCGCAGCTTTCGGGAATGCCGCCGCCGAGGTAAAGGGCCCCGATGTCGGGAGGCAGTCCGGTGTCCTTCATCGGGCTGAAGGGAACGATCTCCGCCCCGGCCGCCTTCAGCAGGGTGAGGTTGTCTTCGTAGTAGAAGTGGAACGCGGGGTCCCGGGCGACGCCGATCCGGACCCGGCCGGGAGGTTCGGGCCGCGGCGGCGCCGGTTCGATCGGAACCCCCGGCGAGAGCACCTCGAGAAGCCGGTCGAGATCGACGGTGCTCTCCAGTTTCTCCACGAGGGGAGGCAGGGAGGCCTCCCCGCCATGGATGTGTTCGGGCGAGATGAGCCCCGAGCCCGCTTGCGGCAGCTCGAGGCCGGCGTCGGGAGGCAGGTATCCCAGGACCGCGAGCCCTGCGTGCTTTTCGATGGCGCCGCGCAGGACCTCGTAATGCCGCGGCCCCGCGACGCGATTGAGGACCACGCCGGCCAGCCGGACCTGCCGGTGCGTGGCGAATCCGCGGGCCACGGCCGCCGCGCTCTCCGCCATCCCCGAAGCGTCGATCAGCAGGAGCACCGGGACGCCGAGAAGCGACGCGACGTCCCACGTCGAAACGGGGCCGCCCTCGACATCAATCCCATCGTAGAGGCCGCGGTTGCCGTCCAGGACCAGGACGTCGGCGCCGACCGCGGCGGCGGCGAAGGAAGACGTGAGGGCCTTGGCCGGCATGATCCACAAATCGAGGATCGTGGATGGCCGGCCCGCCGCGAGTCCGTGGTAGCCCGTCTCGAGCGCGTCGGCGCCGATCTTGTAGGGCTGGACCTTGAGGCCGCGCTTGCGCCAGGCGCCCATGAGGCCGGTCGCGAGCGTGGTCTTGCCGCAGCCGCGGTGGGTGCCCGCGACCAGGACGGCGGGGACGGTACGGCGGCTCACGGGGAGAACCTCACGGGGAGGATTCTACATGGCCCTACGGCCGCCGGGTAGGTTCGGCTGAAAGGACCTCCGGGCCGGCTTCCAGTTCCCAGATTCCAGATCCCAGCTCAAGAAGCTGCGAGCTTCGAGCCCGAGGGGATCCAAAATGCGACCGACTCTAGAACCCGACTCCAACCCAGATCCCGTTCCGCAGGATGTGGCCGCAGCCCGGCCCGTGATGGTGCTTGCGCATCACGTACCAGCGGCCGTCGACGAAGTAGTGGTTGCACGCCGCCGTGCAGACGTGGCCGTGAACCACCTGGACCGGTGCGGCGAGGACCCAGCGGCCGTTGAGAAAGAAGTGGCCGCAGCCCGGGCCGTGACGGTGGCCGCGGACGAGATACCACGAGCCGTTGTACCAGTAGTGTCCGCACCCCTCGTGGTGCCTGCACTCGACCACGTCGATCGTCCCCACGGGTTCGGGGCCGTCGTCGTCCACGATCACCGTGCGGGGCCCGCGGGGTTCCGCGACCACGATGCATCCCGAGAAAAGGGCGGCGCACGCCGCCGCCATCGCCGACAGGGCGAGGATGCGCGTCATGGGGCACCTCCTGTTCTTTGAACCCTGCGACATTCCCCGGGTTCCGCGGAACTTTTCGGTCGCTCCCGGATGCGGTGTCGGGGCCGTTTCGAGATCCCAGACCCCAGATTCCAGCCTCCTGAAGTTTCCAGCTCCGAGTTTCACAGCCCGGTGCAACTCGGATGCCTTCGAGGATGCGGACTCGAAGCTCGCAACCTCGGAATCTGGGATCTGGGGTCTGGAATCTGGAAACTGACCCAGCCCCCGGACACGCCTCCCTTTCAATCGGCGGGAGGGGCCGCTAAAATGTCACGCTCCATGATTCTCCTCCTCCTGGCCGCCCTGTGCGGCGGCAATTCCTGGGAGTACCGGGCCGGCGGATTCGTCAACCTCTCGACCGGCGAGACCAAGGCGCCCGAGGCGTTTCTGGCGATGGGCGAGAAGCTGCACGCCGAGCGCCGGTTCGAAGAGGCGGCCGAGACGATGGCGATCCTGACCGCGTCTCCCGTCGAGCTCTCCCTGCGCGAACGGGCGCTCATCCTGAGGGCCCGCGCGCTGGCGGACGGGGACGAACCGACGGCGGCCTACGAGGAATACAACCGATATCTCACCGCCTTCCCGGAATCGCCCCGCGTGGCGGCCGTCCGGGAGGAGATGATGAAGTGCGCGCTGGCCAAGGCGCGGCAGGGCGACCTGCAGACGATCCTGGGAATCCCGTTGTACCGATCGCCGCGCAACGGGATCAAGCTCCTGCGGGACACCCTCCTGCGCTTCTCCCGCGAGGAGTGCACCGACGACTACTACCTGAGGCTCGCCGCGTACTTCATCGAGGAGGGCGATTCCGCGTCGGCCGAGGCGGAGCTCACCCTCATCCTGGAGAACTATCCGGCCTCGGACAGCGCCCCGCGCGCCCTGCTCCTGAGGGCCCACCTCCGCCGGAACCGGTTCGACGCCGTCGACTACGATCTCGGCACCCTCGTCGACGCCAAGCGCGACTACGAGCGGTTCGTCGGCGACTTCCTCCGGTACGGCGACGAGCCCGAGCGGCTGCGCTCGCTGGGACTCGACGCGGCGCGGCTGCAGGCCATGGCGACGGAAGCGCGCGACGGCATCCGGTTCGTGACGGCGAAGCTGGCGGAGAAGGAGCTGGCGCTCGCGCGGTTCTACATCCACCGGGGCCGCCCGAAGTCGGCGGCCGTGTACCTGGACTACATCCTCCGGAACCTCGGCGACACGCCGGTCGCGCCCGAAGCGAAGCGGCTTCTGGAAACCTGCCGGAAGTAATCCGACCATGAGGACGTTCGCCTGGATCGCCGCCGCCGCCCTCGCGGGATGCGGATACTCCGCGGGGGGGCTGATCGAGCACGAGTCGGTGTTCCTTCCGACCTTCGACAACCTGGACGAGCGGCGCACGTTCGAGTTCGACCTCACCCGGGCGGTGGGCCGGGAACTGGCGGCCCGGGGCGTGCGGGTCAACGCCCCCGACGCGCCCATCGAACTGCGGGGAAAGATCCTCAAGATCACCGAGCCCACCCTCGTCGAGAACCCCGGCGACGTGCCCATCGTCGGCTCCGTCTCCTTCAAGATCGAGGTGGCGCTGGTGAGCCGCTCGACGGGCCGGGAGCTGTCGAAAAAGGAGCGGGAGGAAACGGCGTCGTTCTCCTCCGGGCGCTTCGAGACCCGGGAGACGGCCCGGCAGGAGGTCATCAAGAAGCTCGCGAGCTGGGTGGTGACGTTGGTGGAGAAAGACTGGTAGAATGAGTGCGATGAACCGCGACGAAGAACGCGAGGCCGGGGAGACGAAGGCGCCGCGCCGCCCGCGCAGCGTGCTCTTCCTCCTCATCCTCGTCTTCCTGGCCGTCATGGCGCTGATCTACGGGTCCAACCCGTTCCGGGAGCAGCAGGCCGAGGTCGGGATCCGCGATTACGAGGCCCAGCTGAGCGGGGGCAACGTCGCGGAGATCTGGATCCACGAAGGCATGGTGGAAGCCCGGCTCAACAAACAGACGGTCTTCGCCACCTCGGGGGGCCGACCGGTACTCAAGATCCGGGCCACGGTGCCCGAGGCGTACCTCGCGACCCCCGAGGGTTTCGACCGGCTCACTCTGCCGCTTTCGAAGTTCGACCCCTCGAAGGTCCACAACACCGGGCCGAGCCTCTGGCCCGCCCTGCTCATCAACATCGTGCCGTGGATCATCCTCATCGTGCTCGCGTGGTGGCTCTTCATCCGCCAGATCCGGGCGACGGGCGGCCCGGGCAACGTCCTCGCCTTCGGCCGCAGCCGGGCCAAGTTCGTGGCCCAGGAAAAAGTGCGGGTCACCTTCGACGACGTGGCCGGCATCGACGAGGCGAAGGAGGACGTGCGGGAGATCATCGAGTTCCTCAAGGACCCCGCGAAGTTCACGCGGCTGGGCGGCCGCATCCCGCGGGGCGTCCTCCTCGTGGGCCCGCCCGGAACGGGCAAGACGCTCCTCGCGAAGGCGATCGCGGGCGAGGCGGGCGTGCCCTTCCTCTCGATCACGGGAAGCGACTTCGTCGAGATGTTCGTCGGCGTCGGGGCCGCGCGGGTGCGCGACCTCTTCAACACGGCCAAGGAGAAGTCGCCCTGCATCGTCTTCATCGACGAGATCGACGCGGTCGGGCGGCGCCGCGGCACGGGCCTCGGCGGCGGCCACGACGAGCGGGAGCAGACGCTCAACCAAATCCTCGTCGAGATGGACGGCTTCGACACGGACGAGGGCGTCATCGTCATCGCCGCGACCAACCGGCCCGACGTGCTCGATCCGGCCCTCCTCCGCCCCGGGCGGTTCGACCGCGAAGTCGTCATCGACCTTCCGGACATCAAGGGCCGCGAGGAGATCCTCAAGGTCCACACGAAGCGGGTGAAGCTCGCCCGTGACGTGGACCTCCGGACGATCGCGCGGGCCACCCCGGGATTCTCCGGCGCCGACCTCGCCAACCTCGTGAACGAGGCCGCCATCATCGCCACGATGAAGCGCAAGGACGCGGTGGAGCTGGCGGATCTCGAGGAGGCGCGCGACAAGGTCCTCTGGGGCCGCCAGAAGAAGTCGCGGGTCATCCTCGAGGAGGAGAAGAAGCTGACCGCCTACCACGAGGGGGGCCACACCGTCGTCTCGGTCCTCCTGGCGCCCGACACCGATCCCGTCCACAAGGTGACGGTGATCCCGCGCGGCCGCATGGGCGGCGGGACGCTCTTCCTCCCGGACCGCGACCGGTACGGGCTGAGCCTCAAGCGCTGCAAGGCGCGGCTCGCGGTGGCCTTCGGCGGGCGCGTGGGCGAGGAGGTCTTCATCGGCGACATCTCCTCGGGCGCCCAGGACGACATCAAGCAGGCGACCGAGATGGCCCGGACCATGGTGTGCGAATGGGGCATGAGCGAAAAACTGGGCCCGATCCGCTACTCCGAGAACGAGGAGCACCTGTTCCTCGGCCGGGAAATCACCAAGACCCGCACGATCTCCGACGAGACCATGAACCTCATCGACACCGAGGTCCATGCGCTCCTCAACGAAGCCTTGAGGACCGCCCGCGACCTGGTCTCCAAGAACAAGGAAAAGGTCGAGGCCGTCGCGGCGGCGCTCATGAAGTACGAGACCCTCACCGGCGACGAGGTCGCCATGATCGTCGAGGGGAGGGACTTCGAGGCCTCCAAGCAGCGCCAGCTCCGGGAGGACCGGGCGCGCCAGGACGAGCGGGACGCGGAGGAAAAGCGCCGCGAGTCCACCCCGGGCGGTTGGAAGCCGGCCTCCTCCTCCGGCCCGCACCCGCTCCCGGGCCCGACCCAGGCCTGATTGCGGATTCCGGATCGCGGATTGCCGGAGCGTTCCGGAAATCGGCAATCAGCAATCAACCCATGACACACGTCGCACGGGTCCTGAGCGCTCCCGATCTTTCGCTCCCGAAGTCCACCCACCTTCCCTGGATGATCCATGACGGCCGCCGGATCCGGACCGGCACCGCCGCGGAGCTCCGACCCGCCTTCCGCGGCCTCCTCCGCGATTACCGCCGCCGCGCGTTCATCGTCCCCTACCCCGGCGGGGCCCTGAGATTCGGAGGGCGCACGCTCGTCATGGGCGTCCTCAACGTGACCCCCGACTCGTTCTCCGACGGCGGGCTCCACTTCGACGCCGATCGGGCCGTGTCGGCGGGTCTCGCGATGGAGGGGGCCGACGTGCTCGACGTCGGGGGCGAGTCGACCCGGCCGGGCGCCGACCCCGTCTCCGCCGGGGAGGAGATCCGGCGCGTGGAGCCCGTCGTGCGCGGGCTCGCCCGGCGCGGCCGGCTCGTCTCGATCGACACGGCCAAGCCGGCGGTCGCGCGCGCCGCCTTCGCCGCCGGCGCGCGGATCCTCAACGACGTCACCGCGCTCGCCGATCCCGACCTCGCCCGCGAGGCGGCCCGCGCGCGGGTCCCGGTCGTGCTCATGCACATGAAGGGGACGCCCCGGACGATGCAGCAGGACCCCGTCTACCGGGACGTCGTCGCGGAAATCGTCGATTTCCTCCACCGGCGCATGGACCGGGCGTTGTCCGCCGGAATACCCCGTGCTAGAATCCTTCTGGACCCGGGAATCGGATTCGGGAAAAGCCCCGAGCACAACCTGGAGATCCTGCGGCGGCTCGAGGAGTTCCGCTCCCTGGGGCGTCCGGTCGTCGTCGGCACCTCGCGGAAGAGCTTCATCGGCCGCGTCCTCGGACGGCCCGTCGGGGAGCGCCGCGACGGCACCGCCGCCACGGTGACGGCGGCCGTGCTTCGGGGCGCCGACATGATCCGGGTCCACGACGTCCGAGAAATGGCCGACGCGGCCCGCATGGCCGACCGGATGAAATAAACCCCCGCAACCCGGGAGCCGGAGTTGGATTTCCAGGAGATCCTGAAGCTCCAGTCGATCGCCGAGACCGTGATCCTGGCGGCGGCGTATTTCCTCATCCTCAACTCGATCCGCGGCACGCGCGGCGCGAACATCCTCAAGGGCCTCATCTTCTTCTTCGTCCTCGCCTTCTTCGGCACGATGGGCATGGCCCGGCTGCTCGGGCTCCACCGGATCG
>DATHFI010000078.1:0-6081 GCA_035490275.1 Planctomycetota bacterium | reverse complement strand
CGCGCGTGGCAGCGGGATCAGACACGGCGAACCTCCGATGTCGATGGCGGGCGGGGATCCGCAGGCGGTCCGTCTCCCCCCTGCGGCCAAAGTATACCTGATGGGCCCGCGGCCCGGCGGGGCGCTCCCCTTTTCACCCCTCGTGGGGTATAAAGGAGTCTCATGGTGGACGCCCCCGAAAAAGATCTCGCCAAGGACGGACTGCTCGCGATCGCGCCGCGCGATCAGACCGGCCGCCCGACCCTCGGGGGGATCCCTCTCTACAGGAAGCTCGGCCAGGGAGGCATGGGCGCGGTTTACCTGGGGAAACACCCGCGGCTCGGCGTCGAAGTCGCCGTCAAGATCCTCCCCTTCCACCTCGCCGACCAGGATCCCAACGCGATCGAGTATTTCATGCGCGAGGCGAACGTCGCCGCGCGGCTGAACCACCCGAGCCTGGTGCGCATCTTCGACGTCAACGTCGACGGCGACCCCAAGGCGGGCTCGGCGATCTGGTACCTGGTCATGGAGTTCGTCTCGGGCCTGACCGGGGGGAAGCTCATCCGCGAGCGCATGAAGGGCGGGAAGGGGCCGCTGCCGGAAGCGGACGCGCTCGACCTGCTGCTCACGGTGAGCGACGGCCTCGCCGCGGCCCACGAGGAAAATTTCGTCCACCGCGATATCAAGCCCGAGAACATCATCATCCCCCTCTCTCCCGAGGGCGAGCCGCAGTTCCGGAAGGCGAAGCTCATGGACCTCGGACTCGCCAAGCTCCTGTCCGAGGAGCGGTCGATCGGCCTGACGGGAACGAACGTGGCGATGGGGACGCCGGGCTACATGGCGCCGGAACAGGCGGAGAACGCCAAGGGGGCGGGGGCGGCCTCGGATGTCTTCGCGATGGGCGCCACCCTTTACACGCTCCTGACGGGAACCGCGCCGTTCACGGGGACCACCGTCCTTCATGTCCTGAAGAAGACGAGCGACGAGCCGCATCCGCCCCTGCGGAAGGTGAACCCCGCCGTGAGCCGGCCGACGGAAGTCCTCGTCGACACCTGCCTCGCCAAGCGGCCCGAGGCGAGGTATGCGAGCGCGGGCGTGCTTCGCGAGGCGCTCAAGGCCTGCCGCCAATCCCTCGGCGACGAAGATTCCACCGACCGGACCATCGCCTCGCTCCAGAATCTCGCTTCGGTCGCTCCCAACGACCCGACGGTGCGGGCCCCATCCCCGTCGATTCTCCCATCGGCAGGTCCGCGGACCGGCGTGACGGCCAAGACGCCCGAGCCCGAGGCGGCGGCGGGATCGATACCGGCGCCCTCGCCCGCGGCTCCCGCGCGATCTTCCAAGGGGCCCCTCCTCGCGATCGGTGTCGTGCTCCTTCTCCTCATCGCGGGAGGCGCCACCGGCGCCTATTTCCTCTTCCGCGGGGGCGGGACCGACGGGAATGCGATAGGGGCTCCTCCGGATGGCGCGGGCGGCGAATTCGCGGGCCTCCTGAGGGACGCCGAGGCCGCCATGGCCGACGAGGAGTACGCGAAAGCCGAAGCGCTGTTCGCGAAGGCGCGCAAGATCAACGCGCAGTCCACGGCCGCAACGGAGGGAGAGGCCCGGGCGCGACGCCTTCGGGAGGAGGAGGCATCGGTGGCGACGGCCGTCGGCGACGCCGAGGCGCTGGCCGGCTCGAAGGATTTCGCGACCGCATGGCGGAGACTCCAGTCGGCAATCCAGCGGCATCCCGAGGCGCTGGCTCTCCGGCTCTCATCGGCGAAACTCGCCCTTGAGCACGGCCCGTATCCGTGGCTCGGCATCGCCCTGAATGACGCGACGGTCGCCGTCCGCCTGGCCGGCCCGAAGCGCAAGGCCGCCGCGATCCAGGTGCGCGACAAGCTGGAGGCGAAGAAGAAGCAGTCGGAGCAGGCGGGAGGGGTCCTGCCGGAGATCCAGCGGTCTATCGACGCCGGCGACTGGGACGGCGCGGCGAGGCTTCTCGACCGGGTCGAGCCCGGGGAACGGGAGGCCTTTTCGCGCGCGATTGAACAGGGCCGGAAGTGGCAGGCGGCCATGGAACGCGGCAAGACGGCGGAGGAGGCCCGTCTCTGGGGCGAGGCGCTCGCCGCCTACCGCGAGGCGCAGTCGCTCAGGTCCGATCCCGCGACGGAGGCCGCGGTCCGGCGCCTCGAGAAGGAAATCCGGAATGCGCACGGCAAGATCTGCGACCTGGCTTTGCAACGGGCCAGGAAGGGCAACTTTGAGGAAGCGCGCGAGATTCTCAAGGGCGCCGAACTGCTCCTTCCGTCCGATCCCCGCAACGCGCAGGTCCGGGACGAGATCCAGTTCCAGGAGCACCTCGCGGAAGCGCGAACGTTCCGCCGGGACGGGAAGAACGCCGACGCCCTCGCGGCCGCGCGGAAAGCGCTCGCAATCCGCGGCGACTCGGCCGAGGCGCGGAAGCTTGTCGAAGAGCTCCAGGGCGAAGGTCCGTTGACGCTGGCGAAGGCCGCCTTGGCGGCCGGCGATCGCGCGACGGCCGCCCGGCTTGCGCGCCAAGCGGCCGCGGACAATCCCGCGGCGCCCGAACTGAAAGATCTCGAGCGGGAGCTGTGGGCCGACCTGTTCGTCGAAAAGGCCAAGTCCCCGGCGGTGGGGCCCGTCGACGAGCTGATGATCGCTTCCGAAGGTCGGATTATCGGCACCGGCGCCGGCTTCGGTTCCTTCGGTGCATGGGCGGCGGACGACCTGAAGTCGCTCACCACCGCCTCCACGAGTGGAGGTCGACTCTTTTCTCCCGCGCTCATCGAAAGGGACGGCCTTCGGATCGCGGGGCTCAAGGGCCCGACGGGATCGGGCGGGCCCGAGACGCAGGATGTCCTTGTCCTGTCGGACTCCGGCCGCCGTCGTCTCGAGATCGAGACCTCCGGGCTCAGGATCCCCGTGAAGGCGACGCGGCTGGCGCCCTTCGACGGCGCCATCGTTCTCCGCATCCTCTGGACGGCCGGGGGCGCGAGCGGCCCGGACATCTACTCCATCGACCTGCTCGACACCGACAAGAGCGCGGCCGCCATGAATCCCATTTCGAACCGGGCCCAGGCCCACGCCTCGGTCGCCGTCGCCCCCACCGGCAAACGCTTCGCGACGGGGGGCGGGATCTATCGCACATGGCGGCGCGAAGGAAACAAGATTGTCGTCGACGAACGCAAGGGCGATCCGCAGATCTATATCTGGTCGCGCGACGACTTCGAGAAGCGGCCCGTCGATCTCGGAGAGCCCGCCGGGGAGGGGACCCTGCTCGCGTTCACTCCCGACGGAGCCAAGCTCCTGGTCGCGACCGCCGCGAAGAAGCTGTTCCTGATCGACGCGGCGGCGGGGCGGGTGGACCGCACGATCCCCCTGCCGGACGTCCCGACGTCTCTCGCCGTTTCTCCCACGCAGGCGGCCGTGATCGCGAACGGGCGCGTCCATCTCGCGCGGCTGGACGAGGGGCCCTTCGTTTCCGCGACGGCCGTCGCGCCCGCCCGGTGCGTCCTCTTCTCCCGCGACGGCGCGGCGCTCTACGCGGGCGGCCAGGACGGCTTCCTCCGCCGGTACGCCTTCGAGCCCCTCGCGAAATGAACGAAGCCCCCAGCATCGCCGCGGTCGAGCTCACCAAGCGGTTCAAGGAAACCCTCGCCGTGGACAACGTCTCCTTCACGATCGCGCGCGGGGAGTTCTTCGGCTTCCTCGGACCCAACGGCGCGGGGAAAACGACGACGATCAAGATGCTGTGCGGGCTGATGAGGCCGACTTCGGGACGCATCCTGATCGCCGGCCGGGACGTCGCCGTCGATCCCCTCGGCGTCAAGGCGCAGGTCGGCATCCTCCCCGAGACGGTGGAGACCTTCGACCGCCTCACCGGATGGGAACTCGTCGTTTTCAGCGGCCTTATGCACGGCCTCCCCGAGGACGAGGCGGAGCGGAGGGCGGAGCGGCTGCTGGAACTCGTGGACCTGAACGCCGAAGATCGCTCGAAGCTTGTCATCGACTGTTCGATGGGGATGCGGAAGAAGGCCGCGCTCGCGTGCGCCCTCATCCACGGCCCCGAGGTGCTTTTTCTCGACGAGCCGTTCAACGGGATCGACGCGATCTCGACGCAGGCGATCCAGAAGGTGCTCCAGGGGCTTACCGCAAAGGGCGTGACGATCTTCTACACCTCGCACGTGCTCGAGGTGGTTGCGAAGCTCTGCACCCGGATCGGGATCATTCACCAAGGTCGGATCCGAGGCGTGGGGACCGTGGCGGAGCTGGGCCAGCAGGCGGGGCTGGGGTCGGGAGCCGCCCTGGACGACGTCTTCGTCACCATGGTGGGCGGCGGAATCCGCGCGGGGGGCGACCTCGACTGGATCGGAAAGCCACCCGCGGCCGGCCCATGATCCGGCACCTCAGGCTCCTGGCCTGGCTTCGCTGGAAATATCTCTGGCGCAGCCGCCGCTGGATCACGGCCATCCTGACCGTGGTGGTTTCCACCGGCTTCGCCTTCTTCCTCTTCATGGGCAGCGCCTTTGCCCTGAACGCGGCCTTCACCCATGTCGGGATCCCGGCCGTGTGGGAGGTCCTGCACCTGGCCTTCGCAGCCCTCTACTTTCTCTGGCTCTATTCGGGAAGCCTCAACGACCTTTATGATCCGGGCCGGCTCGCGCCGTATCCCATCCCGCCCCGGACGATTTTCCTGGGAAGCACGCTCTCCTCGTTCATCGGCCCGATGCCGCTCATCGGGGGGGCGCTTCTCGGCGGATTCGCGCTGGGCATTCCGGGCACGCCGGTGCAGCAGATCGCGCGGGCGGCCATTTTCCTGTTCCTCATCGTCCATCTGCAGCTGGTGTCGCGACTGATCCGGCTGACGTTCTTGGCGGTGCTCACGAGCCGCCGGTGGCGGGACGCCGCGGTGCTCCTCTCGGCGCTTTTCGCCGGCGGCATCTACATCTCATTGCAACTTCTGCGAAATGACATGGCGAAGGATGCGGTCCGGGCGGTCGCGGATTTCGCGAGGGCGGGAGGGCCCTCCACCTGGCTCGCCTGGCTTCCCCCCGTGTGGCTCTCGTGGGGGTACGCGCTCGACGGCGTCCGGTCGGCCGTCGGCCTCGCCGCGTTCTCGATCCTTACCTGGGTCGTCTACCGGGCGGGGGGATGGGCGGAGGAGCGGCTCGCCTTTTCGGAGCCGATTTTCCACTACCGACGCCGGCGGGTCTCCGCCAAAGGCAGGGTCCGATTCCTAAGAGGCATCTCCCGGGCGATCGCGTCCCTCGCGGGAACCGTTTCCGCCGCCGTGGCCCGGAAGGAGATGGCCGTTTTCTTCCGGGATCCGGCCGTCCGCCACAGGGTCCTGACGAACGTCTTCTATGTCCTCTTTCCGATCGCGGCGCCCTTCTTCCTGCGCCATCGGGGGGGCGAGTCGAGCGCGTTTTCCGCGGCCACTGTCGGCCACTTCGCCGGAATCTTCCTCATCTTCATCGAGATGTTCTTCCTCACGAATCTCTTCGGACTCGAGGGGGTCGCGGTGCGGACGCTTCTCGCGTATCCAGCCCCGCGGCGTCTGCTCTTCCTCGGCAAGAACCTGGCCTACCTGGCGATCTTCGGCCCCTTCAACGCCCTCGCCATCTCCGTGCCGGCGGTCCTGATGAATGAGACCGCGCGGCTGCCCTCGATCCTCCTCCTGCACTTCGCGGCGCTCATCGTGGTCACGGCGCTCGGGAACGTGAACTCGGTCTATTTCCCCCTTCCGTTTCTCAGCCCGGGACAGCGCATCCCGCGGCGGGACGAGAGCGGATGCCTCGCCGGCCTCGCCCGCTCGGGGCTTTATATGCTGACGCTGCTCCTCCTCGCCCCGGTTTTCACCGCCTCCTTCGTCCTCGAGTTCGGGAAATCGCGGTGGGCGCTGGCGGCGGCTTTCGTCGGACTCCTGTACGCCTCGGCGATCTACGCGATCGGCCTCAAGGTCGCCGAGAAGGCGCTCTCCGCGCGCGAGGAAGCCCTCGGCGATTATTTCCGGGCGGCGTAGTTTCCGGAATCCGGAAGGCCCTTACGCGCGCCCCCACCGCCCTGTATAAAGTTACACATTCCGAGGAGGTCGCA
>DATHFI010000077.1:0-2265 GCA_035490275.1 Planctomycetota bacterium | reverse complement strand
AAGGCCTTCACCCCCGCGGCCGCCGATCGCCAGGGGCTCCTCAAGATCCTCGTCATCGCCAACATCCACGCGGGGGAAGTCGAGGGCAAGGAAGCCTGCCAGATGCTCGCGCGCGACCTGGCGGTCGGGACCTCCCCCGCCTGGCTCCGCAAGTGCGTGCTCGTGATCGTCCCCGACTACAACCCGGACGGTAACGACCGCATCGATCCGAAGAACCGGGTGCTCGACCTCGAGAAACTCGACGGACAGGTCGGCCCGGAGGGCGGGGTCGGCACGCGTTACACCGGCGCGGGAATCAACCTGAACCGCGACTACACGAAGCAGGAGGCGGTGGAGTCGGTCCACCTCTCCCGCGCGTTCGGGCGCTGGTGGCCTCACCTCGTGATCGACTGCCACACGACCGACGGCTCGATCCACGGGTACCAGCTGACCTGGGACACGTCCCACACGCTGGAAAGCGGTCCTCGCGGCCCGATCCAGTATGCGCATGACATGTTCCTTCCCGAAATCGGCCGCCGTCTTCTCCGGGGAAAGAAATTCCGGACCTTCTTCTATGGGAATTACAGGAACCAGGAGGATCCCTCGCAGGGCTGGGAAACCTACCCCCCCCTGCCCCGCTATGGAAGCCACTACCGCGGCTTGACAGGCCGGATGGACATCCTTCTCGAGGCGTATTCGTACATCCCCTTCCAGCAGCGGATCAACGTGATGTATGCAACGCTCCTCGAGATCTTCCAGGCCGCGTCGCAGAACGCGGCGACGATCAAGTCGATCGTCGAGGGGGCGGAACGCGAGACCGTCGAAAAGGGCCGGCATCCGTCGCCCTTCGACGTCGTGGGGATCAATTACGGCGTGGCCCACCCCGGCCCGGACGATCATGTCTCCATGACCTACCCCGCCCATCCCTTCGCCGAGCCGGTGGCGATCGTGGGATGGGACAAGGCGACGCTGAAGCGCCGGAAAATCGAGGGCGGCAAGCTGACGACGTACCGGGGGCTCTTCTACGGGAGGTTCGCCCCGACCCGCCACGTCCGGCGCCCCTTCGCCTACGTGGTGCCCGACACGCTGATTCCGCGGCTGCACAACCACAACCTCCGCGTCGAACGGCTGGCGGGGCCCGTCGAGGCGCCGGTCGAGAGATATGTCATTATTGACATAAAGAAGACGCAGAGCCCGGACGTCGGGACGCACAAGCTCCTGGAGACGGTCCTCGCGACGCGCAGCGAGCTCTCCCCCCGGACCCTGCCGGCGGGGACGGCGATCGTCCCCATGGCCCAGCCGCTCGCCCACGTCGCCATGTACCTGCTCGAACCCGAAAGCGACGACGGCTTCGCGCGCTGGGGGATTGTCAACGGCGGCCTCCGCCCGGGCTCCGAATTCCCGGTGGCCCGCATCAACGCATCGGTCGAGCTCGGATCCCAACGTGTCCTGGAGCCGGACCGTAGGTAGAATGGGTCGTCAGACCCGTTCCGGAGGTTTCCATGCGCCACCTTCTCCTCGCACTCCCGCTGATCCTGGGTCTCCTCCAGGATGATGCACGGATCGACGACCTCGTCCGGAAACTCGACGACGCGGATCTCGAAGTTCGGGAAGGGGCGGTCCGCGACCTCGTCAAGGCGGGCGCCAAGGCCCTCGAGCCGCTTCGGAAGGCGTTGAAGTCGGAGAGCGCCGAGGTGCGTCTTCGGGCGACCCAGGCCCTCCGCACGATCGAAAACGATCTCAAGGCCCGGCAAGTCTGCCCCGAGCACAAGCCCCTGGCGCTGAAGCGATCGGGCACCGTGGGAGAGATCCTCGACGACCTGGCCGGCCAGACCGGCGCGAAATTCGACGCCTCGCCTTCCCTGCGCGAATCCAAGGCGGCCGTGGAAGCGGTCACGCTGCTCCAGGCCCTGGACCAGATCTGCGCGTCGCAGGACAAGCTGACCTTCTCGACGGGCGAAGACGGATCGATCCGATTCGCCTCCGCCCGCCACCCGAAATCTCCCGCCGCCTATTTCGAAGGCTTCAAGATCTTCCTGACCGAGGTCAAGGCCGAGCGCAGGACGGACTTCAAGGACGCCACCGTGACGGCCCAGTTTTCGATTCACGCGGCCTGGGATCCCCGCCTCAAGCCGGTCCGCTTTGTCCGCTACGAGTCCCTGGAAGCGAAGGACGAAGCCGGGCGGGTCGTCGAGGTCGGGGCCCCGACCCAGAATCCGCTCGCGTTCGGCGGGGGAATTGTCATGGTCGCCGGCATGGGTATGGGAGGAGAGGTCGACTTGACGG
>DATHFI010000076.1:0-2020 GCA_035490275.1 Planctomycetota bacterium | reverse complement strand
ACACCCTCACGATGCTCTGGGTGCTGAACCTCTCGGATGGGGAGCACAGTCTGATGGAAGTTGTAGAGCGGTCGGGGCGGCCCTTCGCCGCGGTCAAAGCGGCCGCGGACGCCCTTCTCGCCGGCGGCCTCCTGAAGGAGGCGTGACGCCGGTGCGGACGCGGTCGACGCGAGACCCAGAAAGGTGGAGTGGCCCATGAAGGTCGTACTCTTCTGTGGTGGGCTCGGCACACGCCTCCGGGAGTATTCGGAGAACATCCCGAAACCGATGGTGAACATCGGTTACCGCCCGATCATCTGGCACGTCATGAAGTACTACGCTCACTACGGACACACCGATTTCATCCTCTGCCTCGGCTACCGGGGCGACGTGCTCAAGCAGTACTTCTTGAACTACGAGGAATGTCTGTCCAATGACTTCGAGCTGTCGCAGGGCGGCCGGGAGCTGAAGCTCTATAGCCGCGACATCGAGCACTGGAACATCTCCTTTGTCGACACCGGCCTCTACTCGAACATCGGTCAGCGCCTGAAGAAGGTGGAGCGCTACCTCGACGGCGAGGAAGTATTCCTCGCCAACTACACGGACGGGCTCTCGGACCTCCCGCTGACCGACTATCTGGACCACTTCCGCCAGCGAGACGCCATCGGCAGCTTCGTTTCCGTACGCCCGAGTCAGACCTTCCACATCGTGACGTCGGACGGCGAGAGCACCGTGACCGGAATCAGGCATGTGACCGAGGCCGACCTCTGGATGAACGGGGGTTTCTTCGCGTTCAAGCGCGAGATCTTCGACTACCTCGGCGAGGGAGAAGAGCTGGTCGAGGAGCCGTTCGCGCGGCTGATCCAGAAGGGCGCGCTGGTCGCGTACAAGCACCGCGGCTTCTGGGCGTGCATGGACACCTTCAAGGACAAGCAGCGTCTGGATGACATGAACAACCAGGGTGACTGCCCGTGGGAGGTGTGGCGGGACGCCCCGGCCGGGCAGAGTGCCCCCGCGCCCCGGCGGCCCGACGCGCGCGCAGAGGCGCGGGCGCGCGAGCTGCCACCGGGGCCGCGTGGCAATCCCCCTGGACGATGACGCCGAGAGGCGGGCGAGACGGAAGTGGGCGCGGATGCTGAACCTTCAGCTCGTACAGAAGGAAGCGCCCCTCGAGATCTTGTGCCTAGGGGCGCACGCAGACGACCTGGAGATCGGGTGCGGCGGCACGGTGCTGAGGCTCGCGGAGAGCGGACAGGCCGCGGCCGTCACCTGGGTCGTCTTCAGCGCGACCGGCGATCGGCGGGGCGAAGCGCGAGAGAGCGCGGAGCTCTTCCTGGCCCGAGCCAAGGCCAAGGACGTCGTGCTGAAGGACTTTCGGGACGGGTTTTTTCCGTATCAGGGGGCGGAGATCAAGGGCGACTTCGAGGAGCTCAAGCGGCGGGTCTCGCCGGACGTGATCTTCACCCACTACCGGAACGATCTGCACCAGGACCATCGCCTGATCTCGGAGCTGACCTGGAACACATTCAGGAGCCATCTGATCCTCGAGTACGAGATCCCGAAGTACGACGGAGACTTCGGGTCGCCCAACGTATTCATCGACCTCGACGAGTCCCTGTGCCGCCGCAAGATCGAGGCGATCCTCGGGCTGTTCCGAACCCAGGCGGGAAAGCATTGGTTCGACGAGGAGCTGTTCATGGCCGTCCTTCGGCTCCGGGGAATGGAGAGCGGAGCGGCCGCGAAATACGCCGAGGCGTTTTATTGCCGGAAGGCCGTCCTGTCGGTGTCATGACCAGGGCAAACGCGTGAACTCACGGAACATGGGGCAGCCGCCATGCTGAGGATGGCGCGGTACCTGGTCGGGCTGGCCGTCGACCGTCTCGAGGTCCACGTGCTGCGCGCGCTCGCGGTGCTGTCGTGGCGCCGCCGGCGAGCACTGGCCCGGCGAGACCGCGACCGACCGCGCGAGAAGGGGCGCTGGTTTACCCCCGGCGAGCTCGCCGTCGCCAGCTCGCTCTCCTCCTTGATCATACCCTCGGAC
>DATHFI010000075.1:0-3785 GCA_035490275.1 Planctomycetota bacterium | reverse complement strand
GGTCCAGATCTTCCTGCCCAAGGATCACGTCGTCGCGGACAAGTTCGACGCCGCGGCCGAGACCCAGGTCGTCGTGCGCATCCCCGACGGCTGGATGGCGCTCGACATCGGGCCCTCGACGACCTCGGAGTTCGTCTTCACGCTGACCGGCGCGCGGACGGTGGTCTGGAACGGCCCCCTCGGCGTCTTCGAGATGGAGCCCTTCGCGGCGGGGACGGAGGCGGTGGCGGAGGCCTTGGCGGAAGGGCGCGCGACGACGATCGTGGGGGGCGGGGACACGGCGGCCGCGGTCGAGAAGTTCGGCGTCGCCGGCAAGATGACCCATGTCTCCACGGGCGGCGGGGCGGCGCTGGAGTTTCTCGAGGGAAAAAGACTACCGGGAGTGGAAGCGTTGACAGATAAGTAGCGATTCTGGATTTTCGATTCTGGATTCTCGGGCCGAGAATCAAGAATCTAGAATCAAGAATCATGACTATGCCATCCATCAAGATTGCGCCGTCGTTGCTCGCTGCGGACTTCGCTCGCCTGAAGGACGAGATCCAGAAGGTCGAGGCCGGGGGGGCGGACTGGCTCCACCTCGACGTCATGGACGGCCACTTCGTCCCGAATCTCACGATCGGGCCGCCGGTCGTCGAGGCGGTCCGCAAGGTCACAAAGCTTCCGCTCGACTGCCACCTCATGATCATGGAGCCGGAGAAATACCTGTCCATTTTCGCGGACGCGGGCGCGGACGGCCTCACGTTTCACGCCGAGGCCGTGGCGATGGACTACGCGCGCAAGTGGAAGGACCGCGGCTGGACGATGACCCTCCCGTGCAAGGCGCTCTTCGACGCGCGTCGGGTCGACGCCTGCTTCGAGGCCATCCGGGCGAAGGGGAAGCGCGCCGCCGTGGCGATCAATCCCGACACCGAGGCCGAGTGCGTCGCGGAATTGCTGCCCAGGGTCGACATGGTCCTCGCGATGACCGTCTGGCCCGGCTTCGGCGGGCAGAAGTTCATCGATTACGTCGTGCCCAAGGTCGCGAAGCTCCGGAAGCTGGCGCCGTCGATCGACATCGAGGTCGACGGCGGACTCAATCCCGATACGGCGAAACTCGCGGGCGGGGCCGGGGCGAATGTCATCGTCGCGGGGACCTCGACGTTCCGCTCGCCCGACGCCGCGGCCGCCATCGCGGCATTGCGTCGGAGCGCCGGCCGGAGCTAGACTGACCGGCGCATGGCCTTCGAGAAGATCAAGAAGTTCATCAGCCGCAAGAAGGACCTCCCGGACGGCCTCTGGACCAAGTGCGAATCCTGCCAGGGGATGATCTACCGCAAGGAACTCGAGGAGAAGAAGCTCGTCTGCCCGCAGTGCGGCTACCACTTCACGATGAGCCCGCGGGAGCGCATCGACCTCCTGCTCGACCCGGGCTCCTTCACCCGGATGTGGACGAACCTCGAGCCGGTCGACGCGCTCAGCTTCGAGGGCGTGACGAGCTACAAGAAAAAGCTCGCGGCCGCGCAGGCCGAGACGGGCGAGAAGGACGCCGTGTGGGCCGGGTCGGGGCGCATCGAGGGGCGGCCGATCGTCTTCGGACTCACGGACTCGCGCTTCATGATGGGAAGCATGGGCTCCGTCGTCGGAGAGACGATCACGCGGTCGTTCGAATACGCCCTCGAGCGCTCCCTGCCGCTCGTGTTCGTTTCCGGCTCCGGCGGCGGGGCGCGCATGTACGAGGGCGCGCTCTCGCTGATGCAGATGGCCAAGACGAGCGCCGCGATCTCGCGCTTCAGCGACGCGGGGGGACTCTATCTTTCAGTCCTCACGAACCCCACGATGGCGGGCGTGATGGCGAGCTTCGCCGCGCTC
This sequence comes from Planctomycetota bacterium, assembly GCA_035490275.1. GTDB lineage: Bacteria > Planctomycetota > MHYJ01 > MHYJ01 > JACPRB01 > DASRJF01. Next base: position 1,937 of record DATHFI010000075.1, on the reverse strand, counting down.
GGCGACGTGACCATCGCCGAGCCTCGCGCCCTCATCGGTTTCACCGGCCCGCGCGTCATCGAGCAGACGATCCGCCAGGAACTCCCCAAGGGCTTCCAGACCTCGGAGTTCCTCCTCGCCCACGGCTTCATCGATCTAATCGTCGAACGGCAGAAGCTCCGCCCCGAAGTCGCGCGCCTCATGGACTATCTCACCTAGCGATGAGCCTTGAGCCATGAGCCTTGAGCCTTGAGCCATGAGCGGTGAGCTTGGAGCGGCGACGTGAGGGACTTCAGAAAGCTCGACGTATGGCTGAAGGCCCACAAGTTGACCCTGCGGATCTACAACGCGACCAACAGCTTTCCTCCTTCCGAATTGTACGGGTTGGTCACCCAGCTGCGGCGAGCCGCCGTTTCCATCGAGGCCAATCTTGCCGAAGGATGCGGAAGGACCGGTGACATTGATAAGAGGATGTTTGTATTCATCGCTTGCGGTTCAGCGTCGGAACTCGAGTGCCTCCTCCAGATTGCTCGAGACCTGAACTTTCTGACTGACGCCGTTCACAGGGAGTTGTCGGGCCTCGCTGTCGAAATCAGAAGAATGCTCTATTCATTCGGAGCAACGCTCGGGGCTCGGGGCTCACGGCTCAAGGCTGATGGCTAATTCGCTCCGGGTCGCCTACCTGATCGTGGATTTGGATCGCGGTGGCGCTCAAAAGCTTCTCACCTGGGTCGCTCCTCGACTTGCCGCGCGCGGCGCGGAAGTCGAGGTGATCACGCTCAAGGACGCCGTGCGCCTCGATCCCGGGGTGCACGTCCGCCGGCTCGGCATGCGCGCGCCGTGGGACATCCGGGCGATCCCGCGCCTCGTCGCGGCCCTCCGGTCGTTCCGGCCGCACGTGCTGCACACGCACCTCTTCCACGCGAACGTGCTTGGACGCCTGTGCGGCCGCCTCGCGGGCGTCCCGCACATCCGTTCCACGCTGCATACGCTTGAGGGCCCGACCTGGCACCGCGCGATCGACCGGCTCACCGCGCCGCTGGCGCATTCCCACGAATTCGTCTCGAACGCAGTTGCACGCCACGCGGGCCGCAAGGGCGAAGTCGTCCGGTACGGCGTCCCGATATCCACGGCCACCTCGAAGCCGCTCGACCCGCCGGTCATCGTGACGGCGTCGCGGCTCGTGCCGGGGAAGGGGATCGACGACCTGATCGCGGCGCTGCCGCCAGGAGCGCAGCTGCGTGTGCTCGGCGACGGTCCCGACCGCCCGAGACTCCAAGAGCTCGCCGGTGACAAGCGGGTGGAGTTCGCGGGCTGGACCGACGACGTGCCGGGGCGGATGCGCGGCGCGGCGATCGCGGCCTTTCCCTCGAAGTTGGGAGAGGGGAGCCCCGTGGCCGTCCTCGAAGCGATGATGAACGGCCTGCCCGTCGTCGCGACCGACGTCGGCGGAACGCGCGAGATCATCGAGGATGGCGTCACGGGCTGGCTCGTGCCTCCCGGGAAGCCCGCGGTTCTCGCCCAGCGGCTCGACTGGATCCTCCGAAACCCCGACGGCGCTCGCGCGGTGGCGGAGCGCGGCCGGGCGGCCGCGCGGGAACGGTTCTCCATCGAGGGCACCGTCGCGTGTTTGGAACGCGTTTACCGCGCCGCGGTTTCCCCTTGTTCCGACCGGGCGGACCGTTAGAATTAACCCTCACCTCACATGACGATCCTCAGGCAGGAACAGGGCGTCGAGCAGTACCTCAAGGAAATCCAGGACGTCAAGCTTCTCACCGCCGAGCAGGAGCGCGAGCTCGCCAAGCGGATGAAGAAGATGACCTCGAAGGACGACGGCCTGCGGGAGGACGGCCACAAGGCGCGCGAGCAGTTCATCAAGGCGAACCTGCGGCTCGTCGTCAGCGTCGCCAAGAACTACACGAACAAGGGCCTCGCCTTCCTCGACCTGATCGAGGAGG
>DATHFI010000074.1:0-3847 GCA_035490275.1 Planctomycetota bacterium | reverse complement strand
AAACCGATGCGAAGGGTTACGTTCATACAAAAGTCTTGAGGCGCAAGGGTGAGAATGACTTTCACCTCTACTTCGGGGATAGAAATGACCCGGAGTCTCCCCTCGACGTAGTCCTCGATCGATAGCCCGAGAAAAGTGTATCGATGCCTATATGCCACACGATTGTTGCGACTGTAGATGAATCGCTCGATTCGAATATCGAAGGTCTCATCGTTCCCGTGATCCCAACGGATCCTTGGATGACAATCCAAAGCCACTGGATCTTCAGCCCGGATGAGGTGGGTGGGGAATTCGAAGCCAGAGTCGTCCTCACAACTCCTGAGGGTGATCGAATTCTGAACCACCGTTTTCCCTTGGATTCGGATTCTCTACGCGCCTGGACCGGCAGTAGGTTACAGGTGCCTGTATGGGCCCCGGGGGATTATCAAGTTACGTTGGAATGGTGCGAACCAAGGGGAGGTACCTGGCACCGCTGCTCTGTTTCATGGCCATTTGAGATTGTGTTCCGGGGGCATGCTATAGAGGAAGATGTTCCATAGATCGACAGGCAAGTGAACATGAGGGGGTAGCCGTCGCACTGGGCGGTCCTCTCCGTCGCGGACCTGATCGACGGACACCCTTGCACGCTCGTTTCAAGGGGACCATCGGCGTCACGCGACTTCCCCGGCAACGATGGCCTTGGCTGTCCTCTCAACACGCTTCAACTTGGTCGCCACCCCGTCCTCCGCCACCAGCGACTGCAGGCCCAGCGGGTGGAAGTGGAGCCCGATCTCGCCCGCCACGCCGTTATAGTCGACGCGCTCCACCACCAGGCGCACGAGACGTTCCTTCTCACGGGGCTCGAGTAGGTCCCACACCGGGTCGAAGGTCGCAAGCGCGCTCTTCGTTTCGATGGGGTCGACTTTGATCCCCGCGAGCCGCTGCGATTCGGCGTCGATCTCCGCGAGCCGCGTGGCGATCGCGCCCTGCCGTTCCTCCAGATTCGCGAGATGGGCCGTCGCCAGCGACCCCGCGGCCTTCGACGACAAGACCCGCCGGGCTTCCGCCTTGACGCGGCGGGAGTCGGCCTCGAGCCTCTTCCCCTCGTCTTTGAGCCGCGCGAGGCCGGAGGCGATTTCCCGGTGCGCCTGCTGGAGCGTCTCCTCTACCAGCGCGGGCTCCCGGCCAAGCCGCCGCAGGTGGTCGATCACGAACGCTTCAAGGGGCTCGGCAGGGGCGTAGCGGACGGGGCAGGCGGTTGTTCCCTTCTTGTCCACAGCGGTGCAGCGGTAGTACCTGTAGTTCGTGTTCCCCTTCTTAGTAGTAGCGGCGCTCATGGCACTGCCGCAGACTGCGCAGTGGACGAGGCCGCGGAGAAGGTACGCGAACGAATTCCGGGTGCCCGCGGAACCGTGGGTGCGGCCGTCGCTCATGACCGCCTGCACGCGTTCGAAGGTCTCCTCGTCGAGGATCGCAGGGTGCTCCCCCGGATACGCCTCCGCCTTGTGCGGCACCAGCCCCAGGTACACCTTGTTCGTAAGGAGGCGCCGGAGCGTCGCCTTGGACCACGGACGCCCCTCGTGGTGGCCGTTCCCCTTCGTCTGCCAGCTCTTCGAGCGCCAACCCCGGCGGTTCAGCTCCTCCATCGTGGCGATTAGGGACGCGCGCTCGAGATAGAGGTCGAAGATCGCCCGGACTTGCTCCGCCTCCGCCGCGTTCACGACGAGCTTGCTTCCATTCTCGGCGAGATCGTATCCCAAGGGGGGATAGCCGCCGGTCCATTTGCCCTTGCGCCGGGCAGCAAGCATCTTGTCCCGCGTCCGCTCCGCCGTCATCTCACGCTCGAATTGGGCGAAGCTGAGGAGCACGTGGAGCATGAGCCGTCCCATACTGCTCGTCGTGTCGAACCGCTGGCTGACGGAGACGAAGGCCACGTTGTACTTCTCAAAGACATCCATGAGGCGTCCGAAGTCCCGGATGGAGCGCGTTAGGCGGTCGAGCTTGTAAACCACGACGATCTCGACCCTCCCGGCCTCGATTTCAGCCAGGAGCCGCTTCAGGGCGGGTCGCTCGATGTTCGCACCCGTGAAGCCGCCGTCGTCGAAGCGGTCGGGGACAAGGACCCACCCCTCGCCGCGTTGACTGGCGATGAAGGATTCGCACGCCTCCCGCTGCGCGTCGAGGGAGTTGAAGTCTTGGTCCAGCCCCTCCTCGGTGGACTTCCGGGTGTAGACGGCGCAGCGGAGCAGCCCCCTGGGGGAAGAGGGAGCCGCCCCGTGCCCGTTGCCGTTCCCTACACCACTCACGGCCTGGTCTCACCTTCAGTGCGTCCGGAGCCCTCGGCCTCCCCGATGGCCTCGTCCGCCTCGAGCCACGCATGGGGATCGGCGCGGAGCCGCTTGAGCGCGCGAAGCAGCCTCGGCGCGGCAGCCATCAGCTGGGCGGCGGCTTCGCGCTCCTGCGGGGTCGCAAGGAACCGCCCTTCGTCGTCGTAGGTCACGATCTCGGCCAGGTAGGCGCCGTTCTCGTCCATGACCCAGCCGTGACTTTCGTCGAGCCACTCCGCGTGCCAGTTCCCGAATGTGATGTTCTTCATGGCGTCATGCCCGTGGTGAAGGAGGCGGCGGGAGCCGGTGCAGGTCCCGGCTCCCTGCGAAGCGCATTCGCCGCCCCTACACGCACGGCTACTTCGCCTCGACCGTTTTGGGCTCGGTCAGCTTGAAGAACAGGAGCCCGTTGATGCTCCCCGCCCCCGTGATCTTCTTGGCGAGGGCGCTGAGCGACGTGTACTTCTCTCCGTCGAACTCGAAGCCCTCGGCCAGGACCTTCACCTCGAGCGACTTGCCCTTGTACTCCCGCTTGATGATCGAGCCCGGGGCCGGGATCCGCGGGTCGCGCTCGCCATTCTTGGCCACGACCTTCCGCTCCCGCTTCGCCACCTTCGGTTCCATCGACTTCTTCGCCTTCGCCGTCTTCGTCGCCATGTCGTCCTCCTTGGGAGTTTCCGTTCCGTTCGAATGGCCGGTCGCACGAGCGGCCAGCCGCTGAAGCACTCGATTCGTTCTGCGTTCCTCCCTCTCAGCCTGCTTCTCTTCCTCCGTCATGGCAGCTCGGCGCTCCCGGAGCGCCGCCTTCACGTCCTCGGGCATGGGCTCGCCCTTGACCCCGAGGATCTGCTTCACGAGCCGATCGGCAGCCGCGTCCTGCCGGGTGCGCCGAAGCTCGGCCAGCTGCGCCCACTTGGCGCGTCCCTCGTCCACGAGCCGGGAGCCGCGTTCCAAGGCGCGGCGCAGGGCCGGGAACTTCTCGCCGTCGACCGCGATCACGCCCCGGACCACCAGGGGGCCGGTCGCTTCCGGTTGGTGAAGCACGGCTACTTCGCCTTCCCGTTGGGGATCAGGTTGAAGAAAAGGAACCCGTTCCAGGGCGTGCCGGAAACCTTTCGTGCGATCGCGCTCAGGCTCCGGTAGCGCGTGCCTTCGAACTCGAAGCCGTCCGCGGCGACGAGAACCTTCAGCTCGCGCCCCTTGAAGGTCTTCGTGATAATCGCGCCCACCTGTGGAAGGCGCGGGTCGCGGTTGCTGGGCGTGGTCACGGCCGTCTCCCCCGACTTCTCCAGGCCAGGCTGCTCCTGAAGCTTCGCCGCGATCTTCTTCAGCAGGTACGCGTGGTTGTTCGAACGCGGCTCCTGCCCCGGGCAGAGCTCGTCGTACCGCTTCCGCAGGCTCACAGCCGTCATGGTCTTGAGCCTCGCCACCTCCCCGATCACACCGAGCACCGACTTCTCCTTCGCGGCCATTCGTCACCTCCCGACGGGCTCATCCGGTCCCGGCCCCCGGCCGGTTGCACCGCGCAACCCATTCTCCGG
>DATHFI010000073.1:0-4123 GCA_035490275.1 Planctomycetota bacterium | reverse complement strand
AGGCTACCTCCCTCTGAAGCGCAAGAGCGGCAGCTACTGGGGCCCCTGTCCCTTCCACGACGAGAAAACCGCCTCCTTCCACGTCGTCCCCGACCGGCAGTTCTACAAGTGCTTCGGGTGCGGCGCCCACGGCGGCGCGATCGATTTCGTCGAGAAGTTCGAGAAGATCGACTTCCCGGCGGCGGTGGAACTGCTCGCCGAAAAGGCGGGGATCACGCTGAAACACACGGGCGGCGGCCCCTCCGGTCCCCGGCGGGACGACCTGATCCGCGTCCACGAATGGGCGGCGGGCGTCTTCCGCAGGATCCTGCAGACCTCCGCCGAGGCGGCGCCCGCGAGGGAATTCCTGAAGACGCGGGGCGTCTCCGAGGAGACCGCGGAAGAGTGGAAACTCGGCTATGCACCCGACGCCTGGGACGGCCTGATCCGGCGCGCGCGGCAGGCGGGGATCGACGAGAAGCTCCTCGCCGCGGCGGGCCTCACCGTCGAGCGCGGGGACGGCTCGGGACGGTACGACCGGTTCCGCGCCCGGGTGATGTTCCCGATCTTCGACGTCCGCGGAAAGGTGATCGCGTTCGGGGCGAGAACGCTGAAGGATGAGAATCCGAAGTTCCTCAACTCGCCGGAAACCGCGCTCTTTTCGAAAGGGCGCCAGCTCTTCGGCCTGCACAAGGCGAAAGATGACGTGGAGGAATCGCGGACGCTCTACATCGTCGAGGGGTACCTCGACGTCATCGTGCCGTGGCAGGCGGGCGTGAAGGGACTCGTGGCGACGCTCGGGACCGCCCTCACGCGCGACCACCTGAAAGTGCTCAAGCGCCACGTCGACCGGGTCGTGCTCGTCTTCGACTCGGACGCCGCGGGCAAGAAGGCGGCCGAGCGCGGGCTGGACCTCCTGCTCGGCGAAGACATGGACCTGTGCGTCGCGGAGCTCCCCCCCGGGGAGGACGCGGACGACGTGATCCAGAAGTCGGGAGCGGGCGCGCTCCAGAAGGTGCTCGGCCGCGCGAAGCAGGTCTTCGCTTTCCTGGTCGAGTCCCTCTCGGCGAAGATCGACGTCTCGACGCCCACGGGAAAGTCGCGGATCGTGGAGCAGATCCTCGAGCGCATCGCGACCGTGCCCAATCCGGTCCGGCAGGCCTTCCTCGTGAAGGACATCGCCGAGCGGTTCGGGATCGACGAGGGGATGCTCCTGTCGCGGCTGCGGCGCGACTCGCCGCCTCCCAAGGCGTTAAAAGAGAAGGGATCGCCCGCGGGCTCCCTCATCGGCAAGGAACTGCTGGCGCTCCTCGTGGGGGATCCCGCGAGCGCGGAACGGCTGCGGAAGGAATTGCCGGCGGAGCGCTGGCCCGACGCGGCGTCGGCGTCCGTCGCCCGCAAGGCGTACGAGCTGCTCGATCGGGGACTTCCGGCGAGCGGGTCGGACCTGCTCGCCCTGCTCCGCGAGGACTCCGCGGCCGCGGCCCTGGCGGAGGCGCTCGAGCGCCCCGTCGATCCGCCCTCGGCGGGGCGGCGGCTCGAGGATTGCCTGGAGTTCCTGAGGAACGCGGAGTTCCGGACGGAGAAAGCGGGGGCCCTGCGCGGCGACGCGCTGGTCCAGGCCCGGCGCGAGGCGCCGAGGAACCTGCGGTCGCTTCCGAAGGCGCGGTGACGAAAACATGAAGACCGAAACGACGATGAAGGTCAAGACCGAGGACCGCGAAGGCGAGCTGGACCCCGGGCTGGAGAAGCTCTCCCCCGAGGTCCGCACGCTCATCGAGGAGGCCAAGAAGAAGGGCTCGGTCACCTACGACGAGCTCAACAAGGTCCTCCCGGACGACAGCGTCTCCCCCGAGAAGCTCGACAGCATCTTCCAGATGCTCGACGAGATGGGGATCGAGATCATCGACGAGGGCGCGGAGTCCGAGAAGGAGGCCTTCGACGAGTCCGCGCGCGACGATTTCGAGGAGGCCCTGGAAACCGAGCTCCGGCGGGGCGTCTCCGAGAAGATCGACGACCCCGTGCGGATGTACCTCACGCAGATGGGCGAGATCCCGCTCCTCTCGCGCGAGGACGAGCTGCGCCTCGCCAAGAAAATCGAGATCACCCGCAAGCGGTTCCGGACCCAGGTCCTGGAGTCGCCCGTCGCCGTCATCGAGGCGATCCAGATCCTCGAGGACGTGAAGAACGGCGAGCTGGCCTTCGACCGGACCCTGAAGGCGGACAGCGCGATCGACGTCTCGAAGAACGAGGTCCTCGAGCGCCTGCCCAGCGCGATCGACACCCTCCGGCGCCACGTCTTCGACTGCCACGAGGCCTACGAGAAGCTCCTCGAGGCGCGCCTGAGCTCGAAGCAGCGGTCGCGCCTCTTCAAGCGCATCCGCGAGCGGCGGCGACGGTGCGTCGTCATGCTCGAGGAGATGAACATCCAGTCGAAGAAGATCAAGCCGATGATGGACCGCCTCGAGGCGATGGCCCGCCGGATGATCGAGCTGGAGCGCGAGATCGGCGACCTGAAGAAGTCCCGGGGCAACAAGGTGCGCATCGCGGCTCTCGAGAAGGAGCTCGAGGGCCTGCAGATGCAGACCCTCGAGGGGCCCGCCGACATCGCGATCCGCGTGAAGGAGATCCGCGACCGGTTTGAGGATTACGAGCGGACGAAGCGGAAGCTCTCGAGCGGCAACCTGCGGCTCGTCGTCTCCATCGGAAAGAAATACCGCAACCGCGGCCTGTCGTTCCTCGACCTCATCCAGGAGGGGAACACCGGCCTCATGAAGGCCGTGGAGAAGTACGAGTACCGCCGGGGCTACAAGTTCTCGACCTACGCCACGTGGTGGATCCGGCAGGCGATCACCCGCGCCATCGCGGACCAGGCGCGGACGATCCGCATCCCGGTCCACATGATCGAGACGATGACGAAGCTCCGGAACGTCTCGAAGAAGCTCGCCCAGCGGAACGGCCGCGAGCCGTCGCTCGAGGAGATCGCGAGCGAGTCGCAGATCTCGCTCGAGGAGACGAAGCGCGTCCTGAAGATCGCCAAGCACCCGATCTCGCTCGACCGCCCGATCGGGGAGGGGGACGACTCCTACTTCGGCGACTTCATCGAGGACGAGACGGCCGAGAGCCCGGTGAACGCGGCGACGCACGAGATGCTCAAGGAGAAGATCGAGAGCGTGCTCCACACGCTCTCGTTCCGCGAGCGCGAGATCATCAAGCTCCGGTACGGCATCGGGACCGGCTACACCTACACCCTCGAGGAGGTGGGCCGGATCTTCAAGGTGACGCGCGAGCGCGTCCGCCAGATCGAGGCGAAAGCGATCAAGAAGCTCCAGCACCCTATCCGGAGCCGGAAGCTGGAGGGGTTCCTGGAGGGAATCATCAAGCGAACGGAGCCGGAGGAAGCGGCCCAACCGACCCCGCCCTAAAACGGCGGGGTTTTTTGTTTTCCGCGGCGTGCGCCGCGGAAAACAATCCCCCGAAGCGCCGCGAGGCGCGAAGGGGGATCAACGCGGACTCATGGAGGTGGTTCGATGGCGAGGAAGATCGACGCGCTCCTGCCCCTGCAGGAGATCGACCTGGTGATCCACCGGCTGCGGGTGATCCGGGCCGAGAAGCCGAGGGACTTGGCCGGCCAGGAGCAGAAGCTCTCGCGCGCCAAGGAGAACGTCGAGGCCATGAAGGCGGAGATAAAGGGCCTGAAGCTCGAGGTCCAGAAGCGGGAGCACCTGGTCAAGGAGTTCGACGAGAAGATCGCCAAGCTGACGGCCCAGTCGATGGGGGCGAAAAAGAACGACGAGTACCAGGTCTTCCTCAAGGAGATTTCCGGCGTCAAGGCGGACAAGGCCCGGGTGGAAGACGGCCTGCTCGACCTCATGTTCCAGCTCGACGAGATGGCGAAGCTCGAGAAGGTGCGGGAAGGGGAGGTGGCGGGGGCGGAGGCCGAGTACGGAGTCGCGAAGACGAAGGTCGACGCCGAGATGGCCGCGGTGGACCGCGAGCTCGCCGGGCTCGAGGACCGGCGCCGCGGGGCGCAGACCGGAATCGATCGCGACCTGATCACCCCGTACGAGCGGATCCTGAGGGTCAAGGACGACGGGCTCGCCGTGGTTCCGGTCGTGATTTACGACGTGATCGAGGACGAGGG
>DATHFI010000072.1:0-3049 GCA_035490275.1 Planctomycetota bacterium | reverse complement strand
GCCCGACCGGCCAAGTCTGTCAATTCCCGGCCAAGTCCGGATCCTCGTTTTCGAACAGAAGGACTGCCCCTACTGCGAAGAGCTCCGGGACCGTCTTGCGCCCGCGATCACCCGCGAGTTCGGTCCAAAAATCGGATGGTCTTTTCGGAAGGCCTCGGAAATGCCTGGAATCCGCAATACGCCCACCGTTGTGGTCCTTCCCCCTCATGGGAAGGGAAGCGCGGTCTTCGAGGGCCTGCCGACATTCCAAGCACTCGCCGCGGCGGTCCGGGAGCAGATCTCAGCCGACGTGGAGAACAAACGATGACACGATTCATCATGTCGGTGGCTCTCTTGCTCCCGGAGATCCTGACGGGGCTCGGCCGGGCCCAGGAGGCTCCCGCACAAGAAGGCGCGGTCAGAACCGTCATCCACCGCGCCGGCGAGTCGATCCCGATCGCCGTCCCCCTTTCGGAGGCGGCCAAACACCGGGTGACGATCCTGTCGTTCCCGGAACCGGTGGCAAGGGCTATCGTCCCCTGGGGCGAGGAGGACATCTCGATCGAAACGGACGGCCGCGAGGTCGTCCTCAAACTCCTTCGAGCCGTTGAGGGCGACCTCGTATTCCGCGGAAGGTCGGGGACGCTCTATCGGATCCGGGTCTCGCCCGCGAAGGGCAACAATGAAGACGGGTTCATTCGCATTGTCCTCCCCAGTGAAAAACCCGAAACGCCCCCGGTTCCTGCCCAAGCGAAGTCCGGCGCCATCGACCTCCTGCGTTCGATGAGATTGGGAGAGATCCCGGCCAACGCGAAAGTCACCGCCGCTCCCGAGTCCGTCATCCACGAATCGGCGGATTTCCTCGTCCGGCCACGACTTCTCTACGTCGCGGATGTCCACGAGGGGCTCGTATTGGAGCTCGTCAACCGCCGGAAGGACGGGAACTACAGGGTGGACCTCTCGCAGTTCACCGCGGAGCGCCTCGTCCTTGTCGGGGCGCGGGAACTCGTCATACCCCCCGGCCGATCGACGCGCATTTACCTCGTTTTCTGGAAGTGAGAAATACGGCATGACAAGATTCGGCTCGCTCTTGAAGGTCGCTTCCAGGAAGAAGCTCATCGTGACGGCAGCGATCACGCTCATTCTCGCCGTCGCGTTCCTGGCGCTTGCGAAGAAGTCCGGTTCGTCTTCGGGGACGACGTCTCCCGCCGAGGCAAAGCCCCCCGACCATGCCTTCGAGGTCGGGATTCCCACGCTTCAAAAAGTGGAGGCGTTCGTCTCAGGCTACGGAAGCAGAGTGGAGTCGGCGGAGACCGAGCTGGCCCGTCTGCGCTCGAGTCTGGAAGCGACGCAGAAGGAACTCCGTGAGTCCATCGACAAACTCTCGACGGCACGGAAGGAGGAGGCCGGCCTCATCCGGTCGGCCATCGGCGAACTCACGCAAACTCCCGGCAAGGAGATTGGGCCGCCGGGCGCCGCGGCCCTCCTGCCCCGTGTCCGGAAGTTCGATGTCCCACCTTCCCCCGAGGGCGAGAGCGCGTCCCAAGTAAGGGCCGTCCACATCCCGGCGGGGAGCTTCGGGGAAGTGACGATCTTGACCGGCATTTTCGCACCAGTGACCGGTGAAGCCCTCCCCATCCACGCCAAGCTCGACGCCGCCTTGATCGGCCCCAATCGGACCCGGATCCCGGTCAAGGACGCCTTCCTCGTCGGGCGCGTCCAGGGGGATGCGAACAGTTCCCGGGCCGTGGTCCAGTTCCAGAAGCTCGCCTTTGTCACGCCATCCGGCGAGACGGTGGAGGCGGCGATCAATGCGGACGTCGCCGATTCGGATGGCATCCTTGGACTCTCCGGCCGGTACATCTGGCGCGCCCAGGAGATCCTCACGCTGTCCGGGTTTTCGGGAGCCGCGTCGGGCGCGGCGGAGGGCTTCTCACAATCCGAACTCTCAAGCCAGTTCGGCCCCTTGGGGGGCGGCACTTCGGTCGTGACCGGCGATCCCTCCCGGTATGCGGGCTATCGGGGCGCCTCAAAGGGACTGGAGAAGATCTCGGAAGTCTTGGGGAAGCGACTCGACGAGATCGGTCCGGCGGTCTACGTCCCGAACGGCAGGAAGGCCACGATCCTCTTCATCGAGGGGGCGACGCTCCCGAGATTTGATTCAACGGAGGCAAACAAACATGCGGCGAACGGCGCAGATCGGCGTCCTTTCGGCGGTCTTGATTTCGACCGTTAGCTGTCTTCCCTTCGGCAGCCTTCCCAATGACGGAAGGCCGGTCGGAGACGTCTACCGCGATGCCACGGGCGCCGGCGGATTCCCGATTCTCCGCATGAGGGAATCGGGTTCCCCGCTCGGGCCCGGGATGGCGGTGCCTGTGATCTACCCTGCGGAGATCTTCCCCGCCTACGTACCCACTCACGTCGATCCCGAAAGGGACATGTTGGTCGGCGAGCATTTTCTTTTTATCAAGCTCCGGGACTCCGCCTGGCTTTCGGAAATGGATTTACAAGAGTCCGATCCGAAGGTGGAGGGCATCGCGCCCGCCGAAGAGCTCCGCGTTCTAGCCGCCCGGATTCCGAGGACGACGTGGGAAAAGGCGGTTGTCCCTTACAAGCCTCCGACTCCGACCAAATGAAAAAGCCATGATCACGGATCACGCCCCCTACACCGCGTTTCTTCCGTACCACTCCTTCGATCCGGATGGAGCCGTCTTCGTCCAGACGGACGGCTCCGTTGGCGTCGCCTGGGAGGTGGGTGCGGTTCCATGCGATGCGGCTTCCGGTCATGACTTGGGATCGCTCGCCGCGCGGCTCGACGGGGTCCTGAAACTGCTTCCCGAGGGTTGCGCGGCCCAGGCGATCCTCGTCGCGTAGCGAAACGTCGCGGACCGGCTCGGAATGTGGGCGAGCGCCACCACCGCCGCCGAGGGCTCGATTCTCTCCGAACTGACAAATTCCCGGGTGAAGGCTACCAAAGCGATGTCGTTGTCCTTTCAAGGCGCGCCATACGTCGCGAAGAGTTTGAGGCGCTACTTCACGATCCGCCTCTTCCCGAAATGGGCTTCCATCG
>DATHFI010000071.1:0-3022 GCA_035490275.1 Planctomycetota bacterium | reverse complement strand
CAATCCGACGGGCGGCATTAGACCCCGCCCTTGTGCTACCATAGAGGTGATGGCCGAATTGAACGCACGGATGGAAGGCTTCGCTCGCCAGGAGCTGGCCCAAGGAAGAGGCCACTGGTGGATCGTGGACGAACTCGTGCGCCACGGGCACATCGATGCGAAAGCGGCCCATGCGATGGTGGACCGGGTCGCTCCTGAAGTCTACGCGGACCTGATTCGACGCCGGCGTCCGTTCCTGCGGATCGGCCTGCTGTTGGAGATCATCGGATTGTTCCCCCTGGTGTCCGGACTCCTGATGCGGGATTCGTTGGGGGGCGTGATCTTGAGCGCCCTTCCGCTCTCCATCGGCCTCTGCCTGCTGGCTTACGGATTGCCCGGCCTGCAGGAAATCCGGCCCGGCCACGTCCCGGGGTACATTCCCGTGTCGGGCCGGCATGGACCCATCCGCCTGGGCCTGACGTTGCGGGCAGAGCCCTTCGAGTGGAAGTGACCCACCGTCGAATCCGTTCCAAATAGAATCCCCCGCCGGCCCCGGATTGGCCCCCCGTCGGAATGGGCTTGATATCGCGCGCCGCCCGGTCCGATAATGAGTGGCTGGCCGTTTGGAGATTTCGAATGGCCGAAACCATGCCCGACCCCCGCGACTTCGAGAGACCCCTCCTGGAGATCGAGCGGCGCATCGGGGATCTCGAGAAGGTCCAGCAGAAGGCGGGCGTCGATCTCGCCGGAGAAATCGCGAAACTGCGGGAGGAGTGGGAGCGGACCGCGCGCGATATCTGGACGAAGCTCACCGCCTGGCAGCGGGTTCAACTGGCGCGCGACCCCGGCCGTCCCGAGGCGACGGACTACATCCAGATGATCCTCGAGGATTTCGTCGACCTCCACGGCGACAAGGCCTTCGGCGACGATCCCGCCATCATCACCGGCCTCGCGCGCATCGGCGGCCGCCGCGTCATGGTCGTGGCCCAGCGCAAGGGCAAGTCGACCAAGGAGCGGATGCAATGCAACTTCGGGAGCCCGCATCCCGAGGGCTACCGCAAGGCGCTCGAGAAGATGAAGATCGCGGAGAAATTCGGGCTTCCCGTGCTGTCGATCGTGAACACGCCCGGGGCCTACCCCGGCATCGGGGCCGAGGAGCGCGGTCAGGCGACGATCATCGCGCGCAACCTGTTCGAGATGGCGCGGCTCGAAACGCCCATCATCAGCATCGTGATCGGCGAGGGCGGGAGCGGCGGCGCGCTCGGCATCTGCCTGGCGGACCGCCTCGTCATCCTCGAGAACGCCTATTTCTCCGTCATCTCGCCCGAGGGATGCGCGTCGATCCTCTGGCGCGACAGCTCGAAGGCCTCGGAGGCCGCGGAGCTGTTGAAGCTGACGCCCAACGATCTCGTCGGGCTCGGGATCATGGACGAGGTCATTCCCGAACCGCTCGGCGGCGCGCACCGCAATCCCGCGGCGATGGGCGAGATCCTGAAGAAAAAGATCATCGAGTACATCGACGAACTCTCGGTCATCTCGATCCCCAAGCTCCTCGACCAGCGCTACAAGAAGTACCGCAAGATCGGCCAGTTCCTCGAGGTCGAGACGGCGAAACTCGCGCCCACTCAAGCCTGAGTCCGAAGTCCGAAGTGCAAAGTCCAATGTCGGGCGACGGCCCCCCCTCATTCGTGTCCTCGACTCACGACTCAAAACTCCCCACCCACGACTCTCCTCTTCGACCCTCGATCCGCGACGGATGACCCGCGACTTCAGGAGTTCAACTCTCGACCTACATCACGCCGAAGCGGCTCCAGCCGCGAAGGCGGAGACCCTTGACTCGGGACTTCCCGGTCGTGACTATGCTCTATCTTCAGTCCGACGGATAACCACGTACGGAGAGCCTCGTGAAGACCGTCCTCTATCCAGAACACCTGAAGCTCAAGGCCAAGATCGTCGACTTCCACGGCTGGGACATGCCCATCCAGTACTCGAACATCATCGAGGAGCACACCGCCGTCCGGAAAAAAGTGGGACTCTTCGACCTCTCCCACATGGGCCGCATCTGGGTCCGCGGGAAGGACCGGAAAACGTGGCTCGACCGGATCCTCACCGTCGACATCCCCAAGATGGCCCCCGGCCGCGCCCGCTACACCTTCCTTCTCACCGACCGGGGCACCGTCATCGACGATCTCCTGGCCTACGAGGATGCCGACCACGACGCGTCGTTCCTCGTCGTCAACGCCTCCAACCGGGAGAAAAACCTGGAGTGGATGCAGAAGCAGGTCGGCGGCGCCCGGATCAAGATCGAGGACGAGACAACCGCCACCGCCCTGGTGGCCGTGCAGGGGCCGAAATCGATCGAGGCCGTGAAGCTCGCGCTCGACGCCGATCCCTCAACCCTCAAGTACTACACGTTCGGCCGGTTCCCCATCCTCGGGACGAAGGACGTCATGGTTTCCCGGACCGGCTACACCGGCGAGGATGGATTCGAGATCTTCGTGCCCAACGGCCTGGCGGCGAAAATCTGGACCGCTCTCCTCAAGGTCGCGAAAAAGACCGGGCTGAAACCCGTGGGCCTCGGCGCCCGCGACACGCTCCGGACCGAGGCGGGCATGCCGCTGTACGGACAGGAGATCGACGACCAGACCACCCCGCTCGAGGCGGGACTCGACTTCGCCGTCGCGCTCGACAAGGGGGCCTTCATCGGACGGGAGTCGCTTCTGTCGCAAAAGGCGGCCGGTCCCCCCAAGAGGCTGGTCGGCTTCAAGATGGAGGGGCGCCGCATCTCGCGACAGGGCATGGACGTGTACGCCGCGGGCGAGAAAGCGGGCGTCGTCACCAGCGGGACTTTCTCGCCGTCGCTCGACGCCTCGATCGGTATGGCCCACGTGAAGCCCGAGCACTCCGCGGTGGGGACGGCGCTCGAAATCGATGTCCGGGGGAAGCGTGAACCCGCCAAAACCGTCCCCCTGCCTTTCTACAAGCGGGCCAGGTAGTCCATGGGTCAGCTGGAAGCCGGCCTCAAAACCTCCCAACCCAAAAC
>DATHFI010000070.1:0-3227 GCA_035490275.1 Planctomycetota bacterium | reverse complement strand
CTCTCGAAAGTCGACAAGCGCCTGTCGTTCATCACGACGGGCCAGGAGATCCCCCGCGACATCGAGATCGCGGACAGCGACCGGATGACCTCGCTGATCCTCGGGGAGGAGGGGCTGTGAACCCCGCGGCGCTCGCCCCGAACGACCGGCGCGACTTCGGCAAGATCGTGCCCCCGGGCCTCGGAGCGGCCGGGCCGCGCGACCAGGCGGAGGGTCTGCGCCGGCTCGCCGGGATCCGGCGGCGGACCGCCCGGGTGGTGGCAATCACGAGCGGGAAAGGGGGCGTCGGCAAAACCAACGTGTCGGTCAACCTGGCCCTCGCGCTCGCCGCGGCGGGGCGCCGGGTCGTGCTCGTCGATCTCGATCTCGGGCTCGCCAACGCCGACATCCTGCTCGACCTTACGGCGCGCTACAACCTGTCGGACGTGATCTCCGGACGGCGGTCGCTGGACGAGGTGCTGATTCCGGCCGCGCCGGGATTGCGCATCGTCCCGGGGGCCTCCGGGGTGGAGCGCCTGGCCAACCTGGGAGAGGCGGAGCGCCAGGCGCTCGTCGCGAGCCTCGAGTCCCTCTGCGCCGACGCCGATTTCGTCGTGTTCGACACGGGGGCCGGGATTTCGAGGAACACGACCTCCTTCATCGCCGCGGCGGACGAAGTCGTCATCATCACGACGCCCGAGCCCACGGCGGTCGTCGACGCCTACGCGGTCATCAAGCTCATCGCGCTCGTCGGGGATCACGGCGATCTCGGGGTGGTGATCAACATGGCCGAGAGCGCGGAAGAAGCGGGCCGGTTCGCGCACGGGATCGCGGTCACCGCGAACAAGCTCCTCAACGCCTACGTGGCGGAGCTCGGGTACATCCTGAACGATCCCCACGTGGCGCAGGCCGTGCGGCGGCGGCGTCCCGTCCTGCGGGAATTCCCCGGAGCCCCGGCGAGCCGGTGCATCCGTGAATTGGCCGCCCGCATCGCGGCGGGGACGCGTCCGGAGACGGCGGGGGAGCGTGTGGGATTCGTGCGGCGCCTCCTGGGCGCCCTGGGGCGGTGAGGCAATGGAACGAAAGCTCGGCGGCATCCTGGGCCTGCTGGCGGCGGCGGCGGTGATCTTCGCCGGGATCGCCAAGGGCGTGCCCGTGCCGGAGACGCTCGTGCGGGCCCTCCTGGCCGGCGCGGCGGGCTGGCTGGTGGGATGGCTCGTCTTCGGAAAGCTCGGGGCCGCGGTGATGCGCGAGGCGGCGGGCGCGGGCGCCCAGCCGCCCGAGCGCAAGGACGGGGACGGCAAACCGGATTGAATCGAGGGTCGCCGTCGAGGACGACGGCGGCAGGGCAGCAGAGAGGGGGATAGGCATCATGGCACTGGTCACGAAGCGGTCGAAGGAGGAGCTCGGGCGCCTCTGGGTCGAGTACAAGCGCGGCCACGACGTGGCGATCCGGAACATCCTCGCCGAGGAATACCTCCCGATCGTCAAGTACGTGTCCGACCGGATGGTCGAGCGCCTTCCGCACAACGTCCAGGTCGAGGACCTGTGCGGCTCCGGCATGTTCGGCCTGCTCGACGCCATCGACAAGTTCGACATGTCGCGCGGCGTGAAGTTCGAAACGTACTGCGTCGGCCGCATCCGGGGCTCGATCCTGGACGACCTCCGCAACATGGACTGGGTTCCCCGCCTCACGAGGTCCCGCTCGAACAAGCTCACGGCCGCCTACGTCAAGCTGGAGCGCGAGCTCGGCCGGGCCCCGGCGGACGTCGAGGTCGCGCGCGAGATGAAGATCTCCATCGAGGAGCTGGACGTCCTCCACCGCGAGGTGAGCGGCGCCACGATGGTGCCCGCCCACCACCGCACGCTCGAGAAGGAGCAGGAGCCGCTCGGCGTGGACGCGATGGAGGACCTGCGCGTCGAGGGCCCCCTCTCCGACAGCTCGAAGCGGGACTTCCTCGAATTCTGCCACCGGAAGCTCTCGACGAAGGAGCGGAACATCCTGAGCCTGTACTACTACGACGATTTGACTCTCAAGGAGATCGGCCGTATCTTGGGCCTCTCGGAATCGCGCGTGTGCCAGCTGCACGCGAAGCTCGTGACGCGGCTGCGCGCGTATCTGGCGCGCTCCCAGGGCGAGCCCGGGTAGGCGGTTCGCGCGCGGGCGGTTCCGGGTGGATCCTTCGACTTCGCTCAGGACAAGCCCGCATGCGCCTCCTCCTCACGAACGACGACGGCGTCGCCGCGGAAGGCCTGCTTGCCCTGGAGCGGGAGCTCCGCCCGCTCGGCGAGATCGTCATCGTCGCCCCCGAACGCCAGCAAAGCGGCGTGAGCCACTCGCTGACGCTCTACCGGCCCCTCCTCGTGCGGGAGGCCGCCCACCCGTATGCGCGCGTCTTCGCCGTCGACGGCACGCCGGCCGATTGCGTCAAGCTCGCCCTCGTGGAGCTTCTCGACGAGCCGCCGGACGTGGTCGTCAGCGGGATCAATTTCGGACTCAACGTCGCCAACAACATCCTGTACTCGGGCACGCTCGCGGGAGCGCTCGAGGGGGCGCTCTACGGCCATCCCTCCTTCGCGATTTCCCTCGAGGCGGGCCCGGATCCCCGGTGGTCCGTGGCGGCGCGCATCGCCCGGCGGCTGATCGAAACGATCCTTCCGAAGCACCGGGGGAAGGCCGGGGTCTTCAACATCAACATCCCCGCGCGCCCCGCGACGTCGATCAAGGGGACGGTCGTGACCCGGCAGGAAGGACTGGCGTGGCAGGACGCGTTCGACCGGCGGGAGGATCCCCGCGGCCGGACTTACTACTGGCTCAAAGGGACGCCGGAGCGGAACTACAAGAAGCGCCCGGTCACGGAGAACGGCCACATTCCGACGGACGCGCACGCCGTGCGGGATGGCTATGTCTCCGTCACACCGCTTCACCGCGATCTTACGAGCCATCACCAGCTCGCCGACCTGGCGAAGCTCGCGAAGAAGTTCCCCGTCCGTCGTCGGAAGTCTTAATCGTCTGCTACACTCGCCCGGCATGTCGTGGTTCGAATCGATGGTCGAGCGCGCCGTGGCAGAGCTCGCCTCCTCGCACCTGCTCCGCGAACCGAGGGTGGTCGAAAGCGTTCGTGGCCCATTTGCGACGATCGGCGGTCGGGAAGTTCTCTCCTTCTGCTCGAACGACTACCTGGGTCTCTCCCAGGATTCCCGAGTGATCCAAGCCGCCTGGCGCGCCGTCCCATCCCATGGATGGG
>DATHFI010000069.1:0-6277 GCA_035490275.1 Planctomycetota bacterium | reverse complement strand
CGGCGAGGATCTCCTTCTGGCGGGCGCACGAGGCGACGGCGCTGAAGGAGAGGACCATCGTGACCAGCACGAGGAGGATCACGACGCCCAGGGAAACGCCGCGGTCGCCGCGGATCCGCCGTTCGCTCTTGTTCATCCGGTGTCCCTCTTGCGCGCGGAAAGCGCCCGATCTGCGGGCCATTGTAGGGGCCGCCCCCCGGCCGTCAAGGAAATGGCGCCCCCGGCCGTCATGATCTAGGACGGACGTCGGCGACTTAATCCTTCCCGATCTTTTCGAAATTTCGGACGCGGCCGGGTTCGATTTCGGTTGACACTGCCCAGGGGGGGTGATAACGTGAATGAGGGTTTAAGGCATTTCACGCGGGCCGTAAAGCAACTTCCCCGGAATAACCACAGGCAGATGCGTTCGATTCCGCACCCCTCCCCGGCCGACGGACCGTGACGGTTCCGAAGCTGCGGATCCTCGGCCTCCTCGGAGGCATCGGGAGCGGGAAGAGCGCGGTGGCGGCGGATTTTGAGTCCCTGGGAGCGACGTACATCGACGCGGACCGCATCGCCCACCGGATCATCGACGCGCCCCCCGTCCGCCGGACGCTGTCGCGCTGGTGGGGTCCGGGGGTCCTGCGCGGAGGACGCGTGAATCGGGCCGAGGTGGCCCGGCGCGCCTTTGCCTCGCGCGGGGCGGCGTCGCGGCTGAACGCGCTGCTGCATCCCCGGATCGAACGGGAGCTGAAGAAGGAAATCGCGCGCGCCCGGCGGCGGGGCGGCGTAGCAGTTCTGGAAGCCGCGCTCCTCCTGGAGACGGGCGCCGACCGGTGGTGCGACGCGCTCGTCTTCGTGGACGCTCCCCGCGCCGCGCGGATCCGGCGGGCGGCCCGCCGGGGCTGGACGGCCGCGGAATGGAGCCGTCGGGAGAAATTGCAGCGGCCCCCGGCCCGGAAACGGGCGCGGGCCGATTACGTGATCGACAACGGCGGCACGCGCGCCGCCACGAGAAGACAGGTCGAGACCATCCTGCAGGAGATCGCAAGCCTATGACAGCACCAACCAAGGGAGGTTCCATGGCCCCACGCACGCCCCCGCGCGTTGAGGGCGCTCCGGTCGGCGACGAGGAGCCGAAGGACGACAAGAAGATCGAGGCGGAAGAGGGGAAGGTCGAGGCCTCCCGCGCCCCGGTTCCCGCGACCGCGAAGCCCGACGCCAACGAGAAATACGAGCGCGTCAAGCGCGAGGAGATCTACCTCAGCAAGCTCCAGGAAAACACGATGGCGGAGCTGCTGAAGTACTCCAAGCAGGAGAACATCAAGGACGTCGCCGGGCTCAAGAAGCAGGAGCTCATCTACCGGATCATCCAGGAGAAGGCGAAGCAGAACGGCCTGCTCTTCGGCGAGGGCGTCCTCGAGATCCTCCCCGAGGGGTTCGGCTTCCTCCGCTCGCCCAAGTACAACTACCTCCCCTGCCCCGACGACATCTACATCTCGCCCTCGCAGATCCGGCGGTTCGGGATGAGGACCGGAAGCATCATCTCCGGCCAGATCCGCCCGCCCAAGGACGGCGAGAAGTACTTCGCCCTGCTCAAGGTCGAGGCGATCAACCACGAGAACCCCGAGGAGGCCCAGACCCGAATCGCCTTCGAGAACCTGACCCCGCTCCATCCGAACGAGCGCCTCATGCTCGAGACGGAGCCGCAGGAGCTCTCGATGCGCGTCATGGACCTCATCGCGCCCATCGGCAAGGGCCAGCGCGGCCTCATCGTCGCCGCGCCCCGGACCGGCAAGACGGTCCTGCTCCAGAAGATCGCCAACAGCGTCCTCAAGAACCACAAGGAGGTCGACCTCATCGTGCTCCTCATCGACGAGCGCCCCGAGGAGGTGACCGACTTCCGCCGGAACCTCAAGGGGAACGCCGAGGTCATCGCCTCCTGCTTCGACGAACCGCCTTCGCGCCACATCCAGGTCACCGAGATGGTGCTCGAGAAGGCGAAGCGGATGGTGGAGTCCAAGCGGGACGTCCTGGTCCTCCTCGACTCGATCACCCGCATGACGCGCGCCTACAACACGGAGGCGCCCCACAGCGGGCGCATCCTGTCGGGCGGCATCGACTCGACGGCGTTCCAGGGCCCGAAGAAATTCTTCGGGGCCGCGCGCAAGGTCGAGGAGGGCGGATCGCTCACGATCATCGGGAGCTGCCTCGTCGACACGGGCAGCCGGATGGACGAGGTGATCTTCGAGGAGTTCAAGGGGACCGGCAACAGCGAGCTCCACCTGGTGCGCGAGCTGGCCGACCGCCGCATCTTCCCCTCGTTCGACCTCACGCGCTCCGGGACCCGCAAAGAGGAGCTCCTCCTGCACGCGGACGAGCTGAAGTTCGTCTGGCGCCTGCGCAAGGTGCTGGCCGAGATGAAGGTCATCGAGGCGATGGAGACGCTCCTCGAGCGGATGCGCAAGACGAAGTCGAACGCCGAATTCCTGATGAGCCTCAACAAGGCCGATTTCTAGGGCTCGAAGTTGGAAACGTCGGGAACGAGGATCGGGATACGGGGAACGGGGAGCTGTTGAGATTGCCCGATTATCGCCCTGGTTTTCCTGTCTTCGGATCCACCGGGACTCCAATCCGTCGCCCCTCGTCGTTCACCTCGAAGAGATTCGTCGCGCGGTTGAAGAAAACGTAGGGCGAATACTCCCGCCACCAGGCCTTGAGCGTCTCCACCGCCCGCCGGTTGGATTCCGCCACCGTCGCGGGCTCGACGTCCGGATCGAAATTGTCTCTCGGCGACGCATACCCGAACGATTTTCCCAGGAGCCGCTCGATCAGCCAGAATTCGGGCTCCGCGTCCTCCGTCTCCGGAACGCGGGAAATCAGATCGTCGATGTGGTCGCGGTCGGCGGGGTCGAACGGCTGTCCATTGACCGGCGGGAACGATTCGAGGATCCACGCGCGGCGGTCGCTCGTCGCGTGATCCAGCCACCATCCGCTCCAGCTCTTCGGCTTGATCCGTCCCGCGACCAGGCCCAGCTCCCTCCCGGCCTTCTCCATGATGTCGGCGTTCCCCGCCTGGGTGCAGGCCAGGAGGAACTTAACCGCGTCGGGCCAGCCCCGGCGGGCCGCGCGCCCGATGTAGCGGAGGGCGACATCGCGCCCGGGGACCGGGCCGTCGGAGCGGTTGCGGACGACGACCCGCTTCATGGCTTCCAGCGATTCGACGTCGGTCATCGCCCCGGCCGAGGCGACCATCTCGGGCGTCACGGTTCCCATTTCATTCAGGGCCGCGTGGACCAGGGCGAGAATCCTTCCCTCGGGATCGTGGAATCGGTGCGCCTGCGCGAGCAGCCCCCGCGCGTGGACGGCGGTGGCTTTCTGCACGGCCACGATGTAGGCCTGGATCGCCCCCTCGCTGCCGGTCCGCTGTTGCAGGAGTCCGAGGGCGCGGGCCGCGCGCTCGCGAAGCGGGCTCTTCCCGGGATCCCGCACCGCGACCGCGAGGGCCGGCAGGGCCTCGTCCCCCAGCTCGGCCAGGCGCGCCTCGGGGAGCTTGTCCATCGGCGTTCCCGACGGAACGGGTCCGTCGAGATCCCGGATCAGTCTCCGCACTTCCTCGGGCCCCTCGTACCGGGCGTCGCCGGACGTGGTGCCGCAGGCCGCCAGGGCGAGGAGGACGGGCAGGGCCGGTATCAGGCGCATGGGTATTCCGCGACAACAGTATAGACGGCCCCTTCGGGCGATCTCTCGCTGCGGAACAGAACGACGCGCCGGACGGGCCACGGCCCGAAGACGCGGTCCTTCCAGGGGACCATGCGCTCACGTAGGCGCTTGAGGTTCCGGGGAGAACGGATCCGCCCGATCGTGACGTGGCCGGCGAAGGGCCGTTGCTCGCGTGGCACGCCGATCCGCTCGCCCGCCTCCTCGGATTTCGCGGCCAGCGCCCGGAGCGCGCCGTCGGCGCCGCGGCACCCGGCCCAGACCACGCGGCCCCCGAATTCGCCGATCCCGGCCAGCTCGAGATCGAAAGGCGGACCCGGGCGGAATTCGAGACGGGTCGCGTCCGGAATTTCCCCCAGGAACTTGAGCGTCAGGTGGAGCGACTCGGGCCGGATCCACGACACGGCGCCGCCCGCGGCGCGGAGAGCCTCCTGCACCGAGGCCACCCCCGGACGCAGCGCGTCGTCGAGAGGGATCGCGATGAACGCCCGCATCCCGCGATGATACCGGCTTCGCTATAATCCCGACGCGATGAAAGCGGTGGCCCTGCTCTCGGGCGGACTCGACTCGACGGTCGCGTTCGCGATCCGTGCGCGCGACACGATCCTGGCGCTGACCGTCGATTACGGCCAGCGCGCGTCCCGGCGGGAGATCGCCTCCGCACGGAAGACCGCGGCCCGGTACCGCGTCCCCCACCGGGTGCTGCGCATCCCCTGGCTCGGCGGGGGCGCCCTCGTGGACCGCTCGAAGCGGCTCCCCAGGCCCGACCTCGAGCGCCCGGCCCAGACGCGCGCGTCGGCCGCCGCCGTGTGGGTGCCCAACCGGAACGGCGTTTTCATCGCGGCCGCGGCGGCCCTCGCGGAGCGGATGGGGGCGTCGCGTGTCGTCGTCGGATTCAATCGCGAGGAGGCGGCGACCTTCCCGGATAATTCGGCGGCATTTCTCGCGGCGGCGAACCGCGCGCTCGAATACTCGACGCAACGTCGGGTCCGGGTGGAGAGCCCCACGCTTCGATGGGACAAAGCGCGCATCGTCCGGGAGGCGCGAAGGCGTCGAATCCCCCTCGGGGGTCTTTGGCCATGTTACGAGGGGGGACGTACCTGGTGCCGCCGGTGCGAGTCGTGCCTGCGCAGTCTCCGCGCGGGAGTGATGCCGTGAGCGAAGGTCATCTTCTGGAAATGTTCAGTTCGTTCCAGGGTGAAGGTCCGCTCGCGGGCGTCCGCCAGATCTTCGTCCGGTTTTCGGGATGCCACCTCCGCTGCGTCTACTGCGACACGCCCCAATCGTGGGAGCGGAGCGCGGGATGGCGGCTCGAGACCGCGCCTGGCGCCCGCGCGTTCGAAGAGCGCGCCAATCCCGTCGCGAGCGTGGAGGTGCTGGCGATCCTCGCAGACTGGAACGGCCGGGTCCGACACCACTCCGTTGCTTTCACGGGGGGCGAGCCGCTGCTCCAGCCGGAATTCTTGAGAACGCTCGCGCAGGGCGCGAAAAATCTCGGCCTCCCGACCTACCTCGACACGAGCGGGACGCTGGGCGATCGGCTCGAATCGGTCGCGGACGTCGTCGACATCTTCGCCCTCGATCTCAAGCTCCCCTCCTGTCCCGGGGTGCGCCTCGATTGGGAGGACGCGCGTCGCTGTCTCGCGGCGGTCCGGGGCCGCGAGGCGTTCGTCAAGATCGTCGTGCTGGAGGATTCCGATCCCGCGGAGGTTGCCCGGGCGGCGCGCCTCGTGCGGGAGACGGACCCCGCGATCCGGGTCGTGCTCCAGCCGGTGACGCCGGTGTCCGCGTCGACGGTGGAGCCCACAGGGCGCACTCTCGCGATGTTGCGTGCGCGTTGCCTCGAAGAGGGCGTGGAACCGTTGGTGATCCCTCAACTCCACAAGCTCGCCGGCTGGCTCTGAGTACCACTGGCTCTGGGGAAAACCAACCACCAAGGCACGAAGACACCAAGGACTGGCCGCAGAAGGGGACGATCGGGAGGGCCGCGGGAGAAGCCGGCTTCTTCCACGGCCCTCCCCGCCGTCCCTCCGGCCCGGCAGGGCCGGTGCGTGGCCTGAAGGGCCACGCCCTTCTGCGGCCTTCACCAAGGCTCGGCTTGGTGGCTTCGTGTCTTGGTGGTTCGTCCGGGGTTTCAACGAAGCCAGTACGACTCGTGACTTCCTCAAGGTCGTCGCGCGTCGGACCGATATCTCTGGCAGCAGGGGTAGTGTCGTGCGGAAAGGCTGGGCTGGGGTGATCGACGGGACTCCTGTCGCCGCATGGCTGATCGAGGCGGCGCCCTCCCTGGGCGTCGCCCTCGCTTTCGCGGCCGTCTACGCGGTCTACCTGGCGCGGGTCCATGTCGACGCGCGCCGGCGCGTCTCCCGCTTTCTTCGCCGCCGCCGGGCTCTCGAGCGGGTCGAATCGTGGTACCCCGAGGGCCGGCTTCTTCCCTCGAGCCTGATCGCGGCCCGCGCGCGGCTCGCCGCCGAGCGCCGCGCCCTCGAACGCGCCGGAATCTTCAGGCCGGCGGCGCCTGGCCGCAATCGAGCTTCGTGATCTTGTCCACCCG
The DNA here is from genome assembly GCA_035490275.1 of Planctomycetota bacterium. Lineage (GTDB taxonomy): Bacteria > Planctomycetota > MHYJ01 > MHYJ01 > JACPRB01 > DASRJF01. Next base: position 24 of record DATHFI010000069.1, on the reverse strand, counting down.
CCCCGCGTGGCGGCCCCCCTCGAA
>DATHFI010000068.1:0-2662 GCA_035490275.1 Planctomycetota bacterium | reverse complement strand
CCCCGTCGTCATCAAGCCCCGCGCCGAGGGCTCCAGCGTCGGCGTCACCGTCCACCGCGACCGCGCGCGCCTCTCCGAGGGGCTCGAGCTGGCGACGCGGAACGGCCGGACCGCGCTCATGGAGAAATTCATCGAGGGGCGCGAGATGACGGTCGGCATCCTCGACGACCGGCCGCTTCCGGTCATCGAGCTCCGCAACGGCCGCGAACTTTTCGACTACGACGCGAAGTACGTCGACGGCGCCACCGAGAGTATCGTCGACCCCGCGCTTCCAAAGCGCGACCGCGTGGCGCTCCAGATGACCGCGCTTCGCGCCCACCGCGCCCTCGGGTGCGAGGGCGCGAGCCGGGTCGACCTGTTCCTCACGCCGCTCCACGAAATCCAGGTTCTCGAAGTGAACACGATCCCCGGCATGACCGAGCGCAGCCTCCTTCCCAAGGCGGCGCGCGCGGCGGGGCTCGCCTACACGGACCTCTGCGACCGGATGCTCCGGCTCGCCTTCCGGCGCGAGAGAGAAACCGGGTCCTGGGTTGCCGCCGCCCTTTTGTGATGGCGGCGGCCTTGGACAGTTGTCAGAAATCGGACTTCAAACTTCCGTAGTTCTCAGTCCGCCTTCCTCCTGAAGTCCGATGTCTGAAGTCTGAAGTCCGGCGGAGGCACCAGACTCCTCCCTCCGTCAAGCTTCTCCGCCTTGTGGACGATATACACCGTGGCGCCCGGACCGTCCGGGCCCCGGGGATCCCAATGTCGCTGCGCAAGTCCGTCGCCCGTCTCGCGGCCGGGTGGCGCTCTCTGACCAAGGCCGTCGCCGAGCGACGTCACGTGCTCGCGAAGGTCGGCCTCCGCGCCGCCGCCGCGGGGGCGCTCGTCCTCATCGTCCTCCTGATCCACCGCTCCGTCTACATGGCCGTCATCTCCTCGCCCGAGTTCCGGATTCCGAAGAACCTGGCGCGGGCGAACGTCGCCCCTTCGTGGGCCGATCCGTCGGCGCCCGAGAGCGTCGTCACGCTTCCGGCGGGGCGCGCCAGTCTCCTCGACCCCGATCTCGTCCACAACGTCGCCGCCTCCTTCGAGGCGAACCCGTGGGTCCGGCGGGTCATCGCCGTGGAGCGCCTCTTCCCCGACCAGGTCCGGGTGCGCCTCGAGATGCGCGCGGTGCGGCTCGCCGTGCGCCGCCCCGGCGGCTACATCCTGGTCGACCGCGAAGGCGTCCGCCTCCCCGGTGCGTACGAACGGGCCCCGAAGGCGGCGATGGAAGTCGTGGGAGCCGCCGGCGTCCCGCCGGTCGCGGGCCGGACCTGGGAGGGCGCCGAGATCGCGGCCGCGCTCGAGCTGGCCTCCGTCGCCGAAGGGGAGGCCTTCCTTCGGGGACTCAACCTGCGGATGGTCGACGTTTCCAACGTGAACGGGCGTCGCGATCCGCAGGCCCCGGAACTCGGCCTCGTCACCGCCTCCGGCTCCGTGATCGGCTGGGGCCGGGCGCCCTCGGCGGCGCGGTTCGGCGAGCCCTCGATCGGCGAGAAGCTGGACAATCTCCGCCGTACCGCGGAAAACTACCCGAGACTGGAAGGCGTCGCGGTCGTCAAAGTCCATCAGAAGGGGCCCGCCCGGGTCCGGCTGATGGAAACGGGAGTTGTGCGCAAGCCGAAATAGCCGTTTTGTCGTATCGGGACTAGGAGTCGGGTCATGCAACTGAACGTACCTCGCGCTCTCGCCCTTTACCTGGCGTGGACCGGCCTCACGTGCGGCGCGCTCCTCGTCGCGATCGGCGGGATGCTCCCTTTCGGGCTGTCCTCGATGGGGCCCGACGGGATTTTTCTCTGCCTAATGGAGGTCGAGCTCTTTTTCGTGACGGTTCTCTGGCCTTTCTTCATGCCCCGGCTCCTCCGGCCCGCGGTCGAGGGCGCGATCAAGACGGCCGGGCCCGGCGCCGAATCCCACCTGCTCATCCTCCAGGTCGGCGTCCTGCTCGTGGTGGCGCTGCCGCTCGCCCTCGTGACCCAGGATCTTTCGCAGATCACGGTCGGCCAGTTCTTCCGGGGCCACCTCCTCGTGGGCGCGATCGCCTGCTTCGTCACGGCGCTCGTGGGCCAGCTCGGATGGGCACGGACCCGGCCCTGGTATTTCCTGGCCTTTTTCACGTTCTCCGCCCTTTTCCCGTTCCTGGGATTCCTCTCGGGCGAGGTCGGGGGCGGGTCGCGCCTCGAATTCCTCGCGGTCCTCTCGCCCTTCTGGGCGGCCGCGCAACTCCAGCCGGGGGCGTCGATTTCGTGGGCGCCCGGAGCGCAGGCCGCGGTATTCGGCCTGCTCGCGGTCGCGCTCCTCGCAACAGGGCCATTCCTTCGGACCCGCGCCTCGGAACCGGCTTGAAGCTCGAAGCTTGAAGCTTGGAGCTCACTCCTCGGTGGTGTCTCAGTTTCCAGATCCCTGATCCCCGATCCCAGTCCCTGAAGTTCCAAGTCGCAAGCCGGAGGCCAAGAGCACATTTGAGGGCAATCCAGGTGAAGCCCAACTACGGAGCTTGAGGCCGGAAGCTTCCGAAAGCTGGGATCTGGGGTCTGGAATCTCGAAACGAAGCCACCACCCACTCCTCCGTCCCGTGGACTCCACCGCCGGGCGCGAATAGAATCGGAGCGTGCTCCCGGTTCTGATCCTCTCCCTT
>DATHFI010000067.1:0-5153 GCA_035490275.1 Planctomycetota bacterium | reverse complement strand
TTCCACATGTGCATCGCGAAGGCGACGTCGACCTTCGGCTTGTCGAGGACGCCCGCTTCGATCATCGGGAGCGCGCCGCCGGGCCCCTCCTCGGCGGGCTGGAACATGAACTTGATCGTGCCCGCGAGCCGGTCGCGCCGCTTCGCCAAGATCGCCGCCGCGCCGAGCGCCGCCGCGACGTGGCCGTCGTGGCCGCAGGCGTGCATCATCCCGGGGATTTGCGATCGGTACGGGACTTCGTTCAGCTCGGTGACCGGCAGGGCGTCGATGTCGGCGCGCGCGAGGATCGTCTTCCCTGATTTTGCGCCGTGAATCGTGGCGAGGATTCCGGTCCCGGCGATCCGGCGGTGCTCGATTCCGGCGGCCGTGAGCTTCCGTTCGATGAGATCGGCGGTGCGCTTCTCCTGGAAGCCCGCCTCGGGATGGCGGTGAACGTCGCGCCGGATGGCGACGACATCGGGAGCCACGGCGCGGACGTCGTCGGAAAGAAGGACCCGGCCCGGCATGAAGGCCCCTTTGGTTTTTGACACTATAGGGCCGGTTTCCCCGGGCGTCAATCAGGCACGGACATTGGGCCGGTGCCAGCTCCCAGTTCCCAGACTCCAGAGTCCAGCCTCCTGAAGTTCCGAGCTTCAAGCCTGACACTCGGTGTCACTCGGACACGTTCGAGAATCCGGGCTCGAGACTGGCAACTTCGGAAAACTGGGATCTGGGATCTTGAATCTGGAATCTGCCTCCTACCCAATCATCGCGCGTTGTTGCAGTACCCGCGCCGGAGGTCCTATAATCCAATTCGGAACGACGCAAACGAGGTGATCGCATGTCCGGCCACTCCCACTGGGCCACCATCAAGCACAAGAAGGGCGCCGCGGACGCCAAGAAGGGCAAGCTCTTCTCGAAGATCGCGCGACTGATCATCCTCGCGGCGCGCCAGGGCGGCGGCGATCCCAAGATGAACCTCAAGCTGGCGTACGCGCTCGAGGAAGCGCGCGCGGCCAACATGCCCAAGGACAACGTCGAGCGCGCCATCAAGCGCGGCACGGGCGAGCTCGAGGGGATCACCTTCGAGGAGGTCAACTACGAGGGGTATGGGCCGGGCGGCGTCGCCTTCCTCGTCGAAGCCCTCACGGACAACAAGAACCGCTCCGCCGCCGAGATCCGCAAGATCTTCGAAGGCGTGGGAGGCAACCTGGGGACGGCGGGGAGCGTCCGCCGGCTCTTCGAGCGCAAGGGGGTCATCTACCTCCCCGCCGCGGGGGTCAACGAGGACCAGCTCATGTCCGACGTCCTCGACGCGGGCGCCGACAACATGGAGCGGTCCGGGGAGCTCTTCGAGATCACGACCGGCGCGGCCGATTTCGACAAGGTGCGAAAGGCGCTCGCGGAAAAGAAGTACAAGATCGAAAGGTCCGAGCTCGCGATGTGGCCCAGCCTCAGCGTCTCGGTCGACGAGGAAGTCGGGGCCAAGATCCTGCGGCTCATGGAGGCGCTCGACGAAAGCGACGACGTCCAGAAGATTTACGCGAACTTCCAACTTCCGGAGTCCCTGCTGAAGGCCTGATACCCTTGGACAGACTTCAGACTTCGGACTTCAGACTTCAGTAGTTGTCAGATTGATAGCTGGAGACACTGAAGTCGGATGTCTGATGTCTGACAACTAAGAAAACACGATGTCCACACTCCTTCGCTGTCCCCGGTGCAAATCCGATGTGGACGCCTCGGCCGCGAAGCCGGGGGCCGTCATCAAGTGCCTCCACTGCCGCGCCGACATGCGCGTCCCGGACGCGCCCTCGGCCTCCGGCGCCGCGAAGGCATCCGGGGGCCGGCAGTCGGTTCTTTTCCGCCGCATGACGAACGCCTCCATACCGGGGCAGCGCGGACGGGCCGTCGCGGGGCCCACCTTCTCCGGCGAGGGGCGCGGAGCCTCCAACCGCGGCTCCGACATGAGCGGCCTCTATATGGGCGGCGGGATCGTCGGCGTGATCGCCATCGTGGTCGTGATCGCCCTCATGATGAGCGGGAAATCGTCGGAGCCCGGCGCCCAAGGGGGGCCCAAGAAACTCGTCGTGCAACGGCCCCCGCCGCCGCCTCCTCCGCCCGAAGCGCCGCCGGAACCGGTCAAGCCTCCCTCCGAGCGCGGGTCGGGGCCGCCCTCCTCGTGGGAGCCCGACGCCGCCTCGCGCGTCGTGGCCAGCGTCAATCCCGTGCCGTGCGAGTCCGCGCTGGAAAAGGAGGCGCTCGGCTACATCCGCGCGGGCAACACGGACAGGATCAACCAGGCCCCTTATCATTTCCTACCCTTCGTCCTCAATTCGCTGATCAGCGAGGATCGGGACCTGGCCAAGGGGGCCTTCGCGGCTCTCGCGGCCTTCTGCCAGCAACAGCGGATCCTCCTCACCGGCGAAAAGAATCCGATCGACCTCGGCTGGGTGAACAGCGCGGAATACCGGGGCTACATCTACCAGGATTGGGCCGGCAAGTGGTGGAGCCAGAGCTCCCGCAAGCTCATCGACGCGCCCATCGGGGCGGGCGAGCTCGCCGCCGTCGACAAGGTGGACTGGGAGAGCCAGGTGCGCCAGCTCATGAGCGGCAGCTATCACGATTCCACCACGCCCTCGGGAGCGACTTTCCTGAGGGTCAAGGCGTACGGCCGGGCCGCGTGGCCGAAACTCGCGAACCTCATCGACCACGAGGATCTCGGCGTCGGCCGGGCCGCGGCCGAGGTGCTCAACGAGCTGACGGGCCAGAAAAGGCCGCGCCCCACCGAGGCGAATCGCGCCGAAGTGAAGGCCGGCTGGCTCAGCTGGATCTCCAGCCAGAAGTAAGCCACCGGATGCGCATCCTCTGCGCTCCCACCGCCTTCAAAGAGACACTCTCCGCCTCCGAAGCGGCCCGGATCATGGCGGACGCCACGGGAGGCGAGCCCGTGCCCGTCGCGGACGGCGGCGATGGAACCCTGGATGCGCTCGAGTCGGCGCTCGGCGGCCGGCGCGTCCGCCGTCGGGTGACCGGTCCCCTCGGCGATCCCGTCGACGCTGAAATGCTCCTCGCGCCCGGAGTGGCCGTGATCGAGATGGCCTCGGCGAGCGGCCTGAAGCTCGTCCCTCTCCACCGCCGCGACCCCCTCCGGACACGAACCTGGGGCGTGGGCGAGTTGATGAGCGCGGCGGGCTCGCGCCGCGTCTGGCTGGGCGTGGGAGGAAGCGCGACGGTCGACGGCGGGCTCGGCGCGCTCGCGGCGCTCGGCGTCCTCGGGCCGCGGCCCGACCCCGCGGGCCTGGCGGTGATCCGGCGCACGACGGTGCTGTGCGACGTCCGCACGCGGTTCCTCGACGCGCCCCGGATCTTCGGCCCGCAGAAAGGCGCGACGCCCCGGCAGGTGCGGCTCCTCGAGGAGTGGCTCCGGCGCTGGTCCGCGATGCTGCCCCGCGACATTCGTAAACTCGATGGCGGCGGCGCCGCGGGCGGGCTCGCGGGCGGCCTCGCCGCCTTCGGCGCGCGCCTGGTGGCCGGCGCCCCGTTCATCCTCAAGGCCGTCCACTTCGACCGCCGGCTGCGGCGGGCCGATCTCGTCCTCACGGGAGAGGGGCGGTTCGACGCGACGTCGCTTGTGGGCAAAGCGCCAGGTGAGGTGATCGTCGCCGCGCGCAGTCGCGGGGTCCCGGTCGCCGTCGTCTGCGGCCGGTGGTCGCTTCCGCGCCGGCCGCGGGGCGTCATCGCGGTCGTCGAATCGCGCGACCCGGCTCGAGCCCGGGAAGGTGTGGCCCTCGCGGCGGCCGAAGCTGTTCGAAGGGCGGCTAAAGTCAGGCCTTCCCGGCGTCGATAACTCTCCTGCCGGACGCTGGGGTGATCGCTTGAAGATACTGGACGCGGCGTTGCTTTCGACGGCGATCGGGCTCACCTGCTCGACGCTCTTCCTCTTTGCCTCCGACTATCCCGAGGGGTACGTCCCGACGGTTCTCCCTCCGCCGCTGGAAACGTCCGTTCCCCGCTCGAAGGAGTTCCTCGCCATCGTGGTCCACGGAGCCTCGGACGATTGCCGCAAGAGCGATCCCGGGTCGCGCGATTCGCGCGCCCATTTCGTCGTCCCGGTGGAGGACGAGCGGGGCGCGGTGCGGATCGAGTCGACCCCCCGCTGGCGGGAACAGCTCGCGGCGGCCCATACCCGGAATCTGGTCGTGAACCGCCGGTCGATCGCGGTCTGGGTGGAGATTCCGACCCCGGGATCCGACCCATCCCCGGCCCAGAAGGCCGCGCTGGCCGATCTCATCACCCGCCTGCGGGCGCAGTACGGCATCCCGGGGAGCAGGGTGTTCGCGCACGCCGACGTGGATGTGCAGACGTCGTGCGGGTCGGGCGTGGTTCCTGAACTTGCGAAGAAATGACCCGTCGTCGGCGACCTGCTTCCCGCTTCCCGCTTCCGAATCTGACTGCTGAATGCCGTCGGCTGACTGCTTCTTCCTAGTTGTTCTGCTCGTGGGGCGAGGTCTTCTTGTCCCGGTCCAGTTCGCGCTCCCGCTGGCGATCTTTGCGGGCCGCCTCTTCGAAGGCCTGCCGGAGGTTCGCGAGCGCCGCGATCTCCCGCCGCGCGGCGTTCATCCAGAGCTCGCGCTTCGCGGGAGCGAGCCGGGGCTCCTCCTTTCCCGCCTCCCACGTCGACAGGAGCTCCGTGAGACCCTGGTGCTGGGTGCTCAGGAGGGCCCGCGTGTTGACGAGTTCCTGGTGCAGCTGGTCGAGTTCCGCCTGTTTTTCATTCTTCGCCTTGTCGTCGGAGGATTCGGTCACCTTGGCGATCGCCTTGGCGATGGACCCCTCGATGAAGTGGAGGTACACCATCACGTGCCGCCGGGCCGTCTCCCCGTCGTTGTGGTCCCAGTCGCTGCGGGCGAAGAGGGCGAGGGCGAGGTAGCGGTGGATCTGGGGGCTCTTGCAGGTGGCGAGGTGCTCCCCCATCGTGATATCCCCGCGCTCGTCCGAGACCACGGTTTCGAACTGGCGCACGGCCTCATCGCGCTCCTTGCACCGCTGGGCCATCCCCTCGGGGGTCCCGGGGTACGGGAGCTCGGAGAACGAGGTGGCCCGCTTGTAGAAGAAGAGCCCGAGGTAGTAGTTCGCGATCCGGTCGTCGGACCGCATCTGGAGGCATTTGGTGA
>DATHFI010000066.1:0-3067 GCA_035490275.1 Planctomycetota bacterium | reverse complement strand
GCGCCTGGGTGAGAGCCAATAGCGCCGTGAACGAGGGGTCGACGTAGGGTGCGAGGATCTTGAGCGAGCGCTTCGCACCGGCGAAGAGCCCGGCGAAAGCGTCGTAGGTGAGTCTGGAGGGAACGACTCCCGCAATCCTGTCCCTCAACGCCGGGGGAATCGAAAGGACGATTCCCTGAGGACGGTCCATCGGACCTCCGGAACCGCTCCGCTTCGGGAGCGGGCTTTTGTTTGCGAGGCGGGTTCTTGGGGTCACGCGACCCCCGTCCACCCGCCCGTCATGTCGTCGTGATCGAGCGCCGCCTGATCCATCACCTCATCGGCGATGTCCAGGTCCTCGAGGAGCCCCTGGGCCCAGGTCGATTCGGCCTGGCCGGGCTCGATCCGGCCCGAGTTGAGCGCTTCGACCATGAGGAAGAGCCGCGAGGCCGCGTATTCGAGGTCGGCGATCCGCCGACTTTCGGTTGCGGTCTTCATCCGAGTTCCTGCCTTCGGCAGTTTCATGAAATCACCCTGTCACGCGGATTTGTGTGCCGTCCACGTGTTCGAAACGGCGAACCAGTTCGCCATTGAGTCTCCGTTCCGTCCGGATCCGGACGCCCGCCTCCTGAAGAACATCCAGGTAGCGGTAGAGCGTCCGGCGCTTGCAGTCGGCCTCTTCCAGAAGTTCCTGGAAGGTCAGGCCGAAGCGCGACCGGGCCAGAGCCACGAAGACCTTGAGGATGCGGAAGAGCGGCCGGTAACGGCCGCGACGGTTCCATCCTTTCATTTTGCTCATTACGGTGGACCTTTCACGGAAGGAATGAGTGGGGGGCCGCCCTGGCGGGCGGCCCCCGACGCCGGACGGACTCCGATCTTGATGATCAAGAGCCCGGGCGGTTCCTTCCTGGAAGTGAGCCCTCAGCTGAGGGCCAGTTCGAGCTGGGCGACGCGCGCAACCACGACCTTGACGGGTTTGTGGGGCAGCACGACATCGACGCGATCCGAGAAGAGGTCGAGCGTGATGGGCTCTTCCATTTCCCTGGATGGGGCGGGGATTTCGATCTCCGGCGAGGCCGCAGGCGCAAGCGCCGGCGCCGCGGAGATGAGAGCGGCTTCGACTCTCGCGGAGACTCCCGCCGATCGGTCGTTCCGCCAGTACTTCTCGGCCGAATCGACGCCGTCGATGCCGTTCATGAGGGCCTTGGCGAGGGCGGTCATCATGTCCTCGCTCTGGGTGAGCGCGAGGAGCCCTTCGGCGCTGAATTTGCCCTGAAGGGCCATCGTGGCCTTGACCTTGGCGCCCATGAGGCGGAGGGCGGCTTCCTGCAGGGTCTTCTTGTAGCAGGAGTAGTGGACCCGGACGGTTTCCTTCTGTCCGATCCTCCAGCTCCTCCGCGAGGCCTGCATGAGAGTGAACGTGTTGTAGCCGGTCTCGTAGAAATAGAGGCTCGGGAAGTCTAGAAGGTCCAGGCCGGTCTTTACGAGCTCGGGGTTGGAGATGACGACCTCCACCCCTTCCTTGACCCGGTCCTTGACCCACTTCTCCCTGTCCGAAAGGTCCACCGTGTCATGACGGAGGACGGCGGTCTTGCAACCCTCCTTCCGGATCAGGCTCTCGAGTCTCGAAACGACGTCTTTCCGGTTGGTGAACGTCGCGAAGACCCAGACTTTCCGGTCTTGGGAGAGTTCCTCCCGGACAAATCCAAGCAGCTTGCGCTCCTTGGGGTAGACAACGTTCTTCGGAAGCTCCTTCGCCGGTCCGACTTCCGGATAGGGCTCGTTGTCGAAGGGCTTGTCAGGGTAGGCGAGAAGCCCCATGAGGTAGGCTCCAAGCAGCTTCGTCGCTTTGGAGCGGTCGGCCATGGCGCTCTTGAACTTGCGTTCGAGATCCGCGTAGGCCGCCTTCTGCGGCTCCGACATTTCCACGACGGAGACGTCCTCGGAGAATGCTGGAAGGCAGTCCGAGACGTCCGCCAGCTCCACGAAGGCCGTCGAGCCCAGCAGGTGTCGGGCGAAAAGAAGCGGCGAGATTCCCGGCCGCATCCGGACGTACTCCCGGGTGTTCGAACCGCGGGCCGTCTTGAGACTCGGCCCGCTCACTTGGGTCTTGGTGACGTATTCGATCGACCCGTAGCGGGCGACGAAGTCGTCCACCTGGGTGTACTTGAGGTTCTCCGCGAGGAGCGCCTTCGCGTTCACCCGGTAGAGGATGTAGAAAAGGTGGCTTGCGTAGCCGCCGATGAGGGTGCCGGTGAGGCACAGGGTTTTTTTGGCCGCCGACGCGAGCATCCCGAGGACGTTTCCCTGGGCCGTGTCGGCGCCTTTCAGTTCATGCACCTCGTCGGCGATGAAAAGATCGAAAGCGCCTCTCAGGCGCCGCTTGATGAACTCCGCCGGCGGATACCGCCGGAGTCTCCGTCCATCCGCCTGCCAGAGGGCTTCCTTGCACTTCGGGCAGAAGAGCCTCTTGGCGGTGAGTTCCTCCTCGGTGATGGGAGTCTGCTTCTTCTCATTCACGAGGAAGGCCGCGCAACGGGGGCAGGCCAGGTAGGTGGTCCTGTCGAACTTCTCTCTCCGGGGAGGTTTCCTGTAGGTGTGCCGCCGCCGGATGAAGGCGGGACGCGTGCTGAAGCCGAGCTTCGCCCGATCCCGGCCGATGACGTAGTACTCCCGGCCGGAGGGTTTGCCCGGGTTGTCCGACAGCTCCTGCAGGTCCGAGACGCGGGTGATGATGCGGGCGGTGGCGCCGGGAATCGTCTCTTTGACTTCCCTGGCCCACTTTTCGACGAGATGGCCGGGACACATGATGAGGACGCGGTACCGGTCTCCGAAGAGGAGCCACGGCAGTCCTGCCCCCATCAGGGTCTTTCCGACCCCGCACTCGCCGCAGAGGAAGGCGCTCTTCCGGCGCTTGAGCACCGAGACGAGGCCCATGAGGGCGTCGCCCTGGGCCCGGAAGGGAGGCCTCTTGAATCTCCCGATCCTCGGACTCCACGAGTCTCTTGAGGGATCGTAGAGGGGGTTCAGTTCCTTCGTCAGCCGCTCCGTCAGATCCCCGACGAAGCGCTTCATGTAGTCGTCGACC
>DATHFI010000065.1:0-3820 GCA_035490275.1 Planctomycetota bacterium | reverse complement strand
GAAGGCCGCCGTCGAGGTCCTCGAGAAGGCGATCGCGGCCGATCCCGAATCGGCCGCCGCGCACTACAATCTCGGCTGCGCCTACGAGGTGACGGGAAAGAGCGAGAAGGCGGTCGCCCAGTTCCGCGAGACGCTCATCATCGACCCCAAGCACGAGGGCGCGCGCGAGGGCCTGAAACGGTTCAAGTGAACTGTCGTATTTATCTGACAATGAGTGCCAGATAAATGCGACAGGGGCGCGAAACCCCGACTCGTTGCCGAAACGTCGCGGGGTTGCTACCCTTTCCCACTCATGATTGAACTCGACCCATTCGACTCGCTTCGCCCCTCGATTTCGCTCGGGGCCAGCTCGCTCAGGGCAGGCACGGCTTGACGGAGTGAACCTTGGTAGATCTCGACACGATAGTCTCTCTAAGCAAGCGGCGGGGCTTCATTTTCCAGTCGAGCGAGATCTACGGCGGCCTCGGCTCGGCGTGGGATTACGGCCCGCTCGGCGTGGAGATGAAGCGGAACGTCAAGAACCTGTGGTGGCGCGACAACGTCCACCGCCGCGACGACATGGTCGGTCTCGACGCCGCCATCACGATGCACCCCAAGGTCTGGGAGGCGAGCGGCCACGCCGCGAACTTCGCCGACCCGTTCACCGGGTGCAAAGACTGCGGCCGCTACTTTCGCGCCGACCAGGTCGCCGAGGCGCTGAAAACCAGCAAGTGGGTCCAGGCGGTCCGCAAACTGCTCGAGGGCCCCGCGGGCCAGAAGGACCCGGAGAAGGCCCTCATGAATTGGGCGCAGAATGACGGCCGCAAACTGGCCGCGAACCATCCCGGCGTGAAGGACTCGTCCAAGGCCGGAACGCTGAAATCGCCCGGCCCCACCGTCTGCCCGGCCTGCGGCGGAAACCTCTCCGACCCCAAGCCCGCGAACCTGATGCTCAAGACGACCCTCGGCCCCGTGGAAGCGACGGGCATCACCGTCTTCCTGCGGCCCGAGACGGCCCAGGGCATCTTCGTGAACTTCGACAACATCCTCCAGTCCACGCGCAAGAAGCTCCCCTTCGGCGTCGCGCAAGTCGGCAAGAGCTTCCGCAACGAGATCACCCCCGGCAACTTCACGTTCCGGACACGCGAGTTCGAGCAGATGGAGATCGAGTACTTCTGCCGCCCGGGCGACGACGAGAAGATCCACCAGGAATGGATCGACTCCCGCCACGCCTGGTACCTGAAGTACGGGATCCGCAAGGAGAACCTCCGGCTCCGCGAGCACGGCAGGGGCGAGCTCGCCCACTACGCGAAGCGGTGCGTCGACGTCGAATACAACTTCCCCATGGGCTGGAGCGAGCTCGAGGGCATCGCCAACCGCGCCGACTACGACCTCAAGCAGCACTCGAAATTCAGCGGCAAGCAGCTCACGTACTTCGACGAGGAGACCAAGGAGCACATCACGCCCTTCACGGTGGAGCCCGCGGCGGGCGCCGATCGCGCCATGCTCGCGTTCCTGATCGACGCGTATCACGAGGAGGAGGTGAAGGGCGAGAAGCGCGTCGTCCTCCGGCTCCATCCCGAGCTCGCCCCGACCAAGATCGCCGTGCTCCCCCTGCTCAAGAAGCGGGAGGAGGTCGTGAAGACGGCGCGGGCGATCTGCGACGAGCTGCGGAAAACGTGGGTCAGCGTTTACGACGACACGGCGGCGATCGGCAAGCTCTACCGGCGGCAGGACGAGGTGGGCACGCCCTATTGCGTCACGGTCGACGTAAAGACAGTCGGCGACCCGGAGAAGAACGAAGCGGCCGACCACAAAGTCACGGTGCGCGACCGCGACACCATGCACCAGATTCGCATACCGATCGCCGAACTCCCGGCCGTCATGGGCAACCTCATGGCGGGCCGCTGGGCGAATGAGGCGGCGCGCTTCCCGGCGGCCGGTACCCCCGCGCCCTGACGAGCACGAACGTCTCGGGCTTCGTTCCGAGCCGGGCCACCGTCACTTCAACCGGTTCCTCAAGGACGTCGAAACACTTCCGGGCGAGATCCATCCCCTCCGGATACTTGGACTTCGGGTGCAGGATCACCGCGGTCTGCCCGACGTGCTCCGCCCCGCGCCACCAGTCGGGGAACGATTTCCCTCCGGCGCCGATCGCCGTGAAGTCGACGGCGGTCATCGGCCGAAGGTTGAAGGCGACCAGGCCGGCGTGATGATAGTCCTGCGTGATCACGAAGTCCGGTTTCAAGCGGGCCGCCGCCTCCGAAACCCGCTTCCACCCATCGAGGCCCGCGGGATTGGCGACGACAAGATAACCCGTGATGCCCACCGCCGCCGCGATCGACGCGGCGACGGTCCCGCCGATGAGCCACTTGCCCCACGGGCCGCCCCGCACGACCACCGCGGCCACAAGGAGGAAAATCGTCGCCACACCAGGAATGGTCCAGTGACCTCGAACCGTCCGGACGGCCGTCAGGGAGCTGAAGAGCAGGATCACCAGCATGCCCACGCTCGCCGTCAGGCGGTCGGGCCATCGCGCCGAGCGCCACTTCCACAGGGTCCACAATCCGGAGCCGAGCGCCCACAGCGCGACGAACGGAGTCAGGATCGCGAGCTGGCGATTCACGTAGATCCGCACGTTGTTGACGGCGAAGCCCTCGGTATCCTCCATCCGCCCGAGGCCCTGGTACAGGAACGACCGCCACTCGTGCTGGGCATTCCAGACGATCGCCGGGCCGAAAATGAGAAGCGCGAGGATGCCGGCCAGATACGGTTCCTTCCGCTTCAGCCAACCCCGCTGGTCGGGACTGAAAAGGAAAAAGAGCAGGAGGCCGATGGGCAGGAGCGCCGCGGTGTACTTGGAGGACATCGCGAGTCCGAGAAAAGCGCCCGCGACGTACCACCACGAGGAGCGACCGCCCGACAGCACGTGCGCCACCGCCCACAGCGTCCCCATCCAGCCCAGGAGGAGCGGCGCGTCGGGAGTCGCCATCGTTCCGAACTTGAGCGTTCCGAAGACGATCCCGAAGAGGAGCGCCGCCAGCCGACCCTCCCGTTCCCCGTACATCCGCCTTCCCGCGAGATAGGTGAGCCAGATCGCGAGGCTGCTCGTCACGAGCGTGATCATGCGGACGCCGAGGGCCGATTGTCCGAAGATCGCGGTCGAGAGCCAGATCAGCCATCCGATCATCCCGGGATGGTCGTAATAACCCAGCGCGGGGTGCTGCGCGTAGAGCCAGTGATAGGCCTCGATGGAGTCGAGCTCCGCCTTGCCGGCGACGATCACCTTGAGAACGAAGAGGACTCCGATGAACGAGGCGATTTGCGCGGCCGGACGGACCGCGTAGAGGCGCGCGAGCTGCTTCAGGTAGTCGATCGTCGTCCCCAGCGCGACCTTGCTCTCGCCGGCGTGACGGGGAGCGAAGGAGATCGGGATTTCGACGACGCGCGCCGGGCGCGTCCGGGCCAGGATCTCGAGGAGGATCTTGTATCCGCGTACTTTCAGCGCCGCTCCATCGAGGAGCGACCGACGCAAGGCGAAGAAGCCCGCCATCGGATCGCGCGCGCCCGTGAGTCCGCGAGCCAGGAAGGTCGCGCCGCGCGAAAGAAACCGGCGCACCGGCGACCACCCCTCGGTCCCGCCGCCGGGGACGTATCGGCTCCCGATCGCGATGTCGGCGCCGCCGGCGATGGCGTCGGCGAGCTTCGGGACGATCTCCGGGGGATGGCTCAGGTCGGCGTCCATCACCACGGCGTTCGGGGCGTCCGTGGAGGCGAGGCCCTTGAGGACCGCGGTCGCGAGTCCGCGCTCCCCCTTGCGGACGATCACCCGCACCGGATG
>DATHFI010000064.1:0-5056 GCA_035490275.1 Planctomycetota bacterium | reverse complement strand
CGTTTGCCGTCGCCGGCGAGGTGAAGATCCCCACCGCCAAGGACCCCCTCGTCGGGACGATGGAGCCCGACTATGCGCTGATCCTGGTGGCGAGCAAGAAGATCGGTGAATTCGATTTCCACGCCAACCTCGGCTATTCCTTCCTCGGGCAGCCTCCCGGGGGCGACCTCAAGGACAGTTTCAACTTCGCCGTCGCGGCCGTGTGGAAGGTCAGCGACATTTTCGACCTGGTGGCGGAGGTCGTGGGGAGCGTCTCTTCCGCCGGGGAAGGGAATGCGACGACCCCTATCGTTCCGGAATCGGCGGGCCAGGAGGGCACCGTCGGGCTCATCGGCGCGCGCTACTATTTCCGGCCCAATGTCGTCCTTTCGCTCGGCGTCGGTTACGACGACAATAACGCGACGCTGACCCGTTTCGGACTGACCCTCAAGTACTGAGGGCTTGACGCGGCGTCGGACGCCGGATGCTCTTCAACTCGCAGGCCTTTCTTTTTTTCCTCCCGGTCGTTTTCCTCGCGTACTGGTCCATGGACCGGGCGCCGCTCCGGTTCCAGAATCTCTTCCTGCTCACCGCCAGCTACGTC
This sequence comes from Planctomycetota bacterium, assembly GCA_035490275.1. Taxonomy (GTDB): domain Bacteria; phylum Planctomycetota; class MHYJ01; order MHYJ01; family JACPRB01; genus DASRJF01. The sequence continues at coordinate 4,473 of DATHFI010000064.1, read as the reverse complement.
TTCTACGGGCGCTGGGACTGGCGCTTCCTGGGACTTCTCTTCGCCACCTCGCTGGTCGACTTTCTCCTGGGCCTGGCCCTCGACCGGGCCCAGTCACGACGCGCGCGACGACTCCTGCTCGGGATCAGTCTGTTGGTCAACCTGGGATCCCTGGGATTCTTCAAGTACTTCGATTTCTTCATCGATTCCTTCGCAGCCCTTCTCGCGTCGGCGGGCCTGCACCCTCACCTCCCGGCATTGAGGATCATCCTTCCGGTCGGCATCAGCTTCTACACGTTCCAGTCGCTCAGCTACACGATCGACGTTTATCGGGGGCGGATCCGGGCGACGCGCGATCCGGTCGCCTTCTTCGCGTTCGTCAGTTTTTTCCCGCAGCTGGTGGCGGGGCCGATCGGCCGCGCCTCCGAGATGCTGCCCCAGTTCCTCGCGAAGCGGACTTTCGATCCCGTCCAGGCCTCCGACGGCCTGCGCCAGGTCCTGTGGGGCTTCGTGAAGAAGGTGGTGGTGGCGGACAATCTCACCTCGCACGTCGAGGCCGCGTTCAGCGGTCATGCGGGGCTGGGCGCCGCGTCCCTCTGGATCGGCGCCTTCTTCTTCGCCATCCAGATCTACTGCGATTTCTCGGGGTACTCCGACATCGCCATCGGGACGGCCCGCCTGTTCGGCATCGGACTGCGCCGCAATTTCGCCTATCCCTACTTCTCCGCGAGCATCGCCGATTTCTGGCGGCGCTGGCACATGTCCCTGTCGAGCTGGTTCCGCGACTACGTCTTCATCCCGCTGGGCGGTTCGAGAGTCGGCGCGGCGCGGCATGCCCTCAACGTGATGGCTACTTTCATCCTGAGCGGCCTCTGGCACGGGGCGCGATGGACCTTCGTCGCCTGGGGAGCTTTGCATGGGTTCTACTACCTCTGCTCGATGTGGGTTTCGCGCGCGGGCCGGTTGCCGAAGGCCGCTGGAGTCGCGGCCACATTCCTCGCGGTCCTGCTGGCCTGGGTCTTCTTCCGGTCCGACTCGATGACCGCCGCGACGGGTTATCTCGCGGGCATGGTCGGCCTCCGCTCCGGGGCGACCGTGACTCCCGCGGTCCCGGTCCACCTGCTCCTGATGTGCCTCGCCCTGCTGACGATCGAAGCGGTGCAAGCCACCAAGGCCCACGCCCTCGACGTGAGGCGATGGCCGGCGGCCGCTCGTTGGGCCGCCTACTACGCCTTCGTCCTGGGGATATTCTTCGCGGGAAACCTGCATCATGTGCCCTTCATCTACTTCCAGTTCTAACGGACGCGCGGTGCGCGGCTTCGCGCTCAGGGTCCTGGTCTTTCTCGTGCCGCTCGCGCTCGCGGCGGCCCCGTTCGAGATCATCCTGTGGCGGTCGGGCGAGTGCTGGCCGGCCCGCCGGGCCGCCGACGCCATGTCGAAGGACGGCCGCGCGCTCTACATGCGCCGGTATTTCTCCCAGCAGTTCACGCTCTACAAGGCGGAGATGATCCGGCGGCGGTCGCCGGACCTCGTGATCCTCGGCAGCTCGCGGGTGTGGCAATTCCGCTCCTTCATGTTTCACCCGATCGAGGAGCGCGCCTTCAACGCCGGCGGGCTGACGCAAAGCGTGAGGGATCTCGAGAGCTACGCCGACTGGGTCCTCCGCGGAAAGATCCCCAGGCCGCGGGTCGTGATCCTGGGCGTGGATCCCTGGTGGGTGAAGCGCGCCGAGGGCGACACCCCGGTGGATCGGAACCGGGAATGGGACGAGGGGTACCGTCCCGTCGCTCATTTCGACGGGATCCGCAACATGATTCTCGGGGGGCGGATTCCGTGGTCCCTGGTCCTGCATCGGCCGAAATCCATTTCGGAGAATTTCCATCCGCTCGGCCTGGCGGCGGTCCAGGATGGCGTGGGATTCCGGAACGACGGCAGTTACTTCTGCGGGGAAGCGATCCTGGAGGAGTCCGGGACCACCCGCGCATTCCGCGACCGGCTGGGAGTGGCCGGTCACATCCTGGCGATGACCTCCCAGTTCACCCCTTCACCCGGAATCGATTGGAGCCGCGTGGACCGGCTCGTCGAATCGCTGCGGCGGTTGCGCGCCGCGGGGATCGAAATCCACCTCTTCCTGCCGACGTTTTCAGAGGAGGCCGCGACCGCCTTCAGGACATCGCCGGGCCTGGGCACGTGGTGGAACGAGTACGTCGAGTCCTTCCCGGCCTTCATGGCGAAGGCCGGCTTCCCCTGCTTGAAGGCGCTGACTCCGTCGACGTACGGCCTCGACGACACCTGCATGATCGACGGATACCATCCCGGCGAGTTGCTGGTTTCGTACATCGTGGAGGACCTGATCCGTCGCGCCCCGGCCGGAAGCCTGTTGTCGAAGCTCGATATCGGACACCTGAAATACCTCCGGACCCGGGAGGGCGCGATGCCGCTGGCCCTCCGCGGCGGCGAATGACCCGTGCCGTGGTAGGATGAGAAACAGTGCTGCAGGAGCCCGCCCCGCGATGAAGGCGTTGATCATCGAGGACGAGAAGAAAACCGCCGGGTACCTCAAGAAGGGACTCGCGGAGAGCGGATTTGCGACGGACGTCGCCCTGGCGGGGGAGGAAGGGCTCCACCTGGCCCGGATCGGCGAGTACGACATCATCATTCTCGACGTGATGTTGCCCGAGCGCGACGGCTGGTCGGTGCTTTCGGAGCTTCGCCGGGCCGGCAACGCCACGCCCGTCCTTTTCCTCACGGCGCGGGACGGAGTGGAGGACCGGGTCAAGGGGCTGAAGCTCGGCGCCGACGATTACCTGGTCAAGCCCTTCGCATTTTCGGAGCTCCTGGCGCGCGTCCATTCGATCCTCCGGCGAGGCCCGGCCCGCGGGCCGGAGAAGGTGCGCGTCGCGGACCTGGAAATCGACCTGGCCCGGCGCCGCGTGACCCGCGGAGGCCGCCGGCTCGACCTCACGCCGAAGGAATTCCTCCTCGTCTCGCTCCTCGCGAGGCGCGCCGGGGAGGTGCTCTCGCGCGCCACCATCGCGGAGCAGGTCTGGGACATGAATTTCGACAGCGGCACCAACGTGGTGGACGTGCACGTTCGCCGTCTCCGGTCCAAGGTGGATGAACCTTTCGGGACTCCGATCATCCACACGGTGCGGGGAGCCGGATATGTCCTCGAAGCCCGCTGAACGGCGCCCCTGGTCGCTCTCCGCCCGGCTCACCGCCTGGTACGCCGGATCGGTCTTCGTCCTGATCCTGATCGCCGGCGCCTTCCTCTACTGGAGCGTGTTCGACAACCTCAATCGGGAGGACGACGAGGAGATCGCCGATCGGATCGTCGTCCTTCGAGAGCTCCTGCGGAACCGACCCCTGGATGCTCCGGAGGTGAAGCAGGAAGCGGAGTGGGAGACGTCGATCGGCCCGGACGCGAAGGTCTTCATCCGGATCCTCGATGCGTCCGGCCGCGTGGCCGTCGAGACCCCGGGTATGGCGCGGGCCCTTCCATCCGCCGCCTTCCCAGTATCGCCGGGATCGGAGACCGGCTCCTCGCCCGGGGCGGACCTCCGCTCGAAGGACGAAAGGTCGTTCCGGATCATGACGGGAACGGCGCGCTCTCGCGAGGGGCCCTGCGTCATCCAGGTCGCCATGGATCGCACGCACGAGGAGGACGTCCTGGCCGCCTCCCGGCGGACGCTCCTGGGGGTGCTGGCCGCGGCCCTCGTCGTCGGCGCCTGCTTCGGCTATTTCATCGCCCGGCGGGGGATCCGGCCGATCGAGGAAATGGCGCGGGCCGCGGATCGGATCCGGTCCACGACGCTCCATGAGCGCATCGACGCCGCCGGGCTTCCGGCCGAACTGGCCGCCCTGGGCGGGACCTTCAACCAGATGCTCGACCGCCTCCAGGATTCGTTCGGGCGGCTGTCGCGATTTTCCGCGGACCTTGCCCACGAGCTTCGAACGCCCATCAACAACCTGAGCGGCGAAATCGAGGTCGCGCTGGCGAAGTCGCGAACGGCGGAGGAGTACCGCAAGTCCTTGGAATCGGCGCTCGAGGAATGCGCGCGGCTGTCTCGCCTGGTCGAGAAACTGCTCTTCCTGGCGAAGGCGGAGAATCCCGCGACGCAGATCAGCCTGGAGCGGGTCGATGTCGGCGGAGAACTCCGGAACCTCCGGGACTTTTTCGGAGCGGCCGCCGGGGAGGCGGGCGTCACCCTGGATCTTCAATCCGAGGGCAGCCTGGAGACGAATCTCGAACGGACCCTGTTCCAGCGCGCCCTGGGGAACCTGATCGAGAACGCGCTGGCGCACACACCCAGCGGCGGGAGGATCGCCCTGGAGGCCGGGAGGCGGAACGGCGGCATCGCCGTAACCGTCGCCGACACCGGAACCGGCATCCTTCCGGAACATCTTCCGCACGTGTTCGAGCGGTTCTTCCGCGCGGACGGCGCGCGGACCGCGAAATCCGGCGGCGCGGGCCTGGGCCTCGCGATCGTGACG
>DATHFI010000063.1:0-5300 GCA_035490275.1 Planctomycetota bacterium | reverse complement strand
TCGGTTGGGCGGACTCGAGGCGCGCCAGTTCACCTTGTGGATTCAGAAGGATGGCTACGCGCCAAGGCATCTGAACCTGGCCGACTCGTCGAGCGAATGGAACGTCGTCCTTCGTCGGACCGGAGGACTGGAAGGAAGAGTCGCTCCGGGCGCGGGCGCCGTCTGGCTCGTGGTGGAATCCGCGGGGGCGACGTATCGCCGTCCCCTGGGCGCGGACGGCACGTTCCGCTGGGAGGGCCTGCCTCCCGGACCCGCCGAAGCGCGGGCGACGGACGAGCCGGGCCGGGTGCTGGCCCGGAAGAACGTGGAGATCCCCGAAGGCGAAGTCGCCGCCGGGATTCTCCTGTCACCATGAAGCCGCGCACCCTCTTGGTGATCTTCGCGGCCCTCGCGGTCGCGACCACAGTTTCGTGCAAGAGACACAGCGGCGGCGGAGGTTCGATCGTGGCCCCCGCGCCCGAGATTTCATACGGCCCCAAGGGGAGCTCGCCCCCGGTCGTGATGACCCTCAACATCGGCATGACCGAGAACGTCACGCTGGCGGCGATGGAGGCGATGTACGCGAAGGTCATCACGGTCAACCAGAGCCTGTGGAACGTGACGGAGGGGCAGATCCGCATCGGCAAGGTGCGACTCCGGGACAACACGCACCCGGGATCGAAGAGCAACCAGTACAACTCGCTCGACCTTTCGACGGTGGACATCCTCGTGTGGGCTCCGGCCGACTTCAACGGCCCCGGAATCTCCTATGTCATCGTGCCGGGAGGCCGCAACGGCCACTTCATGGGCCTCCCCTCGAATGTCGTGAATACCACGTTCCTCCATGAATTGGGCCACTTCTCATTCGTGCTCTCCTGGACCCCGGGGCCCGTCCTGATCGACGAATACAACACCCTGCCGGACGACAACGCCTGCATCATGGAGCTGACCTTCTCGCCGCTGCGGTGGTGCTGGACGGACAATCACCTGACCCAGTCGTCGCAGCCGCATTCCTGCTGGACCCAGATCCTGACGGACTATCCGGCCTTCACCTACCAGAACAACAACACCTTCCCCACGCCCCCGCCCGATCCGGAGGTCGAGTACACGGACACGCCTTAGGGGCAGTTATCAGACTTCAGACTTCCGACTTCAGACAACCTCCCACAGAGGAAATGCCCCCTGAAGTCTGATGTCTGAGGTCTGATCACTGAATTGTTTTCCCCTTCGGACGGCCTCCCCCTATCCTGAACCCATGGCGGAAAAAACCCCCGGCGGATCGCTCCCCTGGACTCCCACGAAGCGCGCGCTCAAGGCGTATGAAAACCCGGCGTTCCTGAAGAGCCGCGACGCGCGCATCATCCGGATGATGTGCGAGTATCTCGAGCCCCTCCAGCGGTTCCAGCGCCTGCAGGTTCGCGAGACGGTCGTCCTGTTCGGTTCGGCCCGGGCCCGTCCCATCGCGGCGGTCCAGAGCCAGCTCGAAACGGCGCAGGCGGAGCGGCGCAAGTACCGCGAAAAAGTGCCGAAGGAGGTGCGCGAGAACCTGGAGCGCCTCCAGATGGAGATGCGCCTGGCGCGGTATTACGAGGACGCGGCGGAGCTTTCACGGCTCATCACGGTGTGGGCGAAATCGCTCCAGCAGGGAAACCGGTTCGTGGTCTGCTCGGGCGGCGGGCCGGGCATCATGGAGGCGGCGAACCGGGGGGCGACGGAACGGGCGGGAGGAAAATCGATCGGCCTGACGATCAGCCTCCCGTTCGAGCAGTCGGGCAACCCGTTCATCACGCCGGAGCTCCTCTTCGAGTTCCACTACTTCTTCATGAGGAAGCTCTGGTTCGTCTACATGGCGGCGGCGCTCGTGATCTTTCCCGGCGGATTCGGGACGATGGACGAGCTGTTCGAGGTGCTGACGCTCATCCAGACTCGCAAGATCACGCGCCCGCTGCCGGTCGTCCTCTACGGGCGGAAGTTCTGGGGGGAGTTCGTGGACTGGGACGCGCTCGTCCGCTGGGGCACGATCAGCGCGAAGGACCTGAACCTCTTCAAGATCTGCGACGACCCGCGGGAGGCCTTCAACTGGCTGAGCCGCTCGCTGCTGCAGGCCTACCCCAAGCCGATGACGTGGGGGCCGATGGGCGTCCAGGCGGGAGAGCCGCCCGATCGGCGCGGCAAGGCGCCGGAGACCACCCCGCCGGCCGAGATTTGAGCGGGCGTCCTGCCAAGGCCATCGAGCGTCTGCTTGAGCTTGATGATCGGCATTTCCAAGGCGAGATAAGTCAGACCGGGAATACCGACCGTCATCACCATGACGGCCACGATCGACTTCCAACGTCGATTGCCGAGGCATCCCTTCCATGCCAAGCCAGCCAGCGCGAGAAAAATCACGCCCCCGGCCCACCACCACGTTTTGAAGTATGGGCCGAACCAGAGAATGGCTTGCGTCGGCACGGGCAGGTCGTACCTGGTAAATCCTATTTGATCGTAAATCCGTTGATACGCGGCGGAAGGGAGAACCAGCTGGGTGATCGCGATGGATCCATAGAGGGCCATGATCGCCGCCGCCAATCCGATGCGAAGATCGGTTGGCGGTCGAGCTCCTTCCTCACGTGGCTCGTCCACCCTCCCTCCTACCTTTGCAGCATTCCCCACGTCATGAGGAGGTCGCTGTCGCGCGACCAGCGCTCGCCGATGTCCGTCCGGTAGAACATGTTCGGGATCAGGATGTTCCTCACCCGGTTGTAGGCCTCGCGGCGCGCGTCCTCCATCGTCGAGCCCGACCCCGTCACCACCAGCGCGTACCCCGAATTCCCGCAGAGCCGCCAGTCGCCGTCCACGAGCCGCACGTCGCAGGGGTGGACCCCCTCCGTCATGGGCTTTTTGAAAATGACGACCGCGTCCTCGGAGAATTTCCGGAAGGCGTCCGGATCGGTGTACGGGAAAGGCGGGACCGCCACGACGACGCAGATCTGGAAGCCGCGCTTCGTGCGGAGCGGGAAGGGCTCCCCCTTCGCGAGGGCGAAGAGGAGCTCGGCCCAGTTGGACAGCACCCCCTCGATCTGGAGATTGATCGTCGGATAGCCGAACCGCGGAGTGAACTCGAGGGGGAAGACGCCCCGGCCGTTCGCGATGCAGTTCAGATCCATGTACCCGACGTACCCGGACGCCGCGAAGCGGTCCTTCATCTTCTCGAGCGTGTCCCGGAATATCGGCGGGTCCTCGGTCCAGAATCCGCTCGTCCCCATCTCGCCCGTCGAGGGTCCGATGTCGTCGTTGAACATCCGCTTGTGCTCGAAGTTCACGAAGATGGGCTTCACGAAGTCCTTCCCGTTGAAGAAGGCCCCCACCGCGACCTCGACGCCCGGGCAGTACTTCTGCACCTGGAAACTCTTCAGCCGCGTCGACCAGCTCGCGCGGTAGCGCTCCAGCATCGTCAGGATGTCGCGGCCGTCCTCCTCCTGCCCCACGAACGAGAGGACTTTCTCGTTCTGCGCCTTTCCGTTCGGCTTGACGACGTACCGCTCGGGGTTTTTCTTCACGAACTCGATCGCCGCGTCGAAGCTCTCGAAGTCCCACTTCGGCAGGATCGCCATCCCCGCGGCCTTCATCTCCTCCTGGCCGAAGTCGCGGTCCTCCTCGAGCCGGTCCGTGTAGGCGGTCCCGCCGACGACCGCCTTCCCCTCCTTGCGGAGCCGCTCGGGCAGCGTGCCGTAGTCGGAGTCGTCGAAGAGGATGACGTCGGCCCAGTCCTTGTGTTCTTCCCACGCCTCGACCTTGGGCACGAAGCCGTCGCCGACGTCCTTGTCGGGCCGGGACTGGATGTAGTACTTCGCCTCGTGGCCTTCCTTGATGACTTCCCAGGCGAGATCGTGGATGAGCCCGACGCGCGAGATGAACAGGAATTTCACTGGCAGGTAATGTAGCGTTCGATCGCCTTGCGGGGAAGACCCCGGTCCGCTACAACGGGTCGCGATGGAAATTTTTCGCGCGGAGCATCTCGAGGGCGCGCGCGCCGCGCGCGGCACCGCGGTCGTTATCGACGTGCTCCGCGCCTTCACCACCGCGGCCTGCGCTTTCGCCGGAGGCGCGCGCGATCTCCTGCTCGTCGACTCCGTCGAGGCCGCGTTCAACCTGAAGCGGCGCTTTCCGGACTCCTTCCTGATGGGCGAGGTCGACGGATGCAAGGTCGACGGTTTCGATCACGGCAATTCGCCCTCCGAATTCCCACGGGACGCCGTCCGCGGGCGGAGGATCATCCAGTGCACCGGCAGCGGGACGCGCTGCGCCGTCGCGGCCTCGGGCGCCGACGCGCTTTTTGTCTCCAGCCTCGCCATCGCCGGGGCGACCGCGCAGGCGGTGGGCCCGGCTCCCGTCGTGACCCTGGTCGCCTCCATGGGATGCGAGGAGGGGGACGACGCCGTGGCGGATTACCTGGAGGGGCTCCTCAGGGGGGCTCCGCCCGCCCCGGGGGAAATCGTGCGGCGCGTCCGTCAGTCCCCCGCCGGCCGCCGGATCGCCTCCGGAGACTACCCCCAGTATCCGCCCGCCGATCTCGACGTGTGCGCCCGCCTGGATGCCTTCGATTTCGCCATCCGGGTCTCCCGGGAGGGGGATCTTCTGGTCGCCCGCCGGGTGGAATTCGCTTGATCCCCGCGGGAAAGCCTGTACAATAGGTCCAGTTCTTCGTGGGATGTCTCCTGTTCAAAGCCGAAAGCGATGGGCCCGCCCAAGGCATTCCGGACCTTCCCTCCGAAGGCATGTCAGTAGGATATGTCAGTCCAGTTTTGATGGAGCCAATTGTGAACATCTTTGTCGGTAACCTGCCGTATTCGACGACCGAGGCCGATCTACGCGCCACGTTCGAAGCTCACGGCGAAGTCAGTTCGACCAGCATCATCATGGATAAGATGACTGGCCGGTCGAGAGGGTTCGGGTTCGTGGAAATGCCCAATTCGGACCAAGCCACGGCGGCGATCAACGCCCTGAACAACGCGGACTTCAGCGGCCGTCCCCTGACGGTCAACGAAGCCCGTCCCCGCACCGATGGCCCCCGCGCAGGCGGCGGCGGTGGCGGTGGCGGACGCCAGGGCGGAGGCCGCGGGACAGCTGGGGCCGGCGCAGCTGCGACCGGTGCGGCGACCACCGGAACCGCGACCGCACCTGTCATGACTCCCGCCCCGCCGGCGGCGCCGCCCAAAACACCAATGGAGCTCGCGAAAGAGGCGCTCGCGTACGCGCCGAGCGACTTCGTCTTCAACGGCGACATGGAAAACGGTCTCGACAAACCGGGCCGAACCGGCGTGGTTCCGTACACGGCATTT
>DATHFI010000062.1:0-2041 GCA_035490275.1 Planctomycetota bacterium | reverse complement strand
GGGGTGTATGAATTTCTCGACGAGCATGCGGCCGTCCTGGAACGAGGCCTCGGCCTCGCGGCGCGCGGCGGCGAAAGCCTCGGGGAGCGAGGCGGCGTCCTCGACCTGGCGCAGTCCGCGTCCGCCGCCCCCGCCCGCCGCCTTCACCAGGATCGGATAGCCCACGCGGTCCGCGACCGCTTGGGCCGCCTCGGGAGAGTCGCATTCCCGCGCGCCGGGGACGACGGGAATCCCGCACCGCTCCGCGGTCGACCGGGCGCTCCGCTTGTCCCCGAGCGCCGCCATCGCGGCGGCCGACGGGCCGATGAAGGTCACTTTCGCGCGCTCGCAGGCCGCGGCGAACTTGGCGTTCGTGGAGAGGAAGCCGTAGCCCGGATGGATCGCGGTCGCCCCGGTCTTCCCCGCGGCTTCGAGGATACCTGTGATGTTCAGGTAGCTCTTGGCGGGGTCGTTCCCTTCGACCTGGACCGCCTCGTCCGCCTCGTCAACGTGGGGTGAGTCCTTGTCGGCATCCGAGTGGACGGCGACGGAGGGAATCCCCATGTCGCGCAAGGTCCGGAAGATGCGGCAAGCGATCTCGCCCCGGTTCGCGACGAGGATCTTGGTCATGGGATCGGAATCAAGAATCAGGAATCAAGAATCAGGAATCAAGAATTAGGGGGATGTCCAAAGTGCGGTCATTTGATCCACGATGGCTTCCGTTTTTCAAGAAAGGCGCCCAGTCCCTCTTGGCCCTCGGGGGAAGTCCGGACCTTGGCGATGAGCGAGGCGGTGTATTCGATCGCTTCCGGGCGATCCTTCGAAAGCACTTGGGGAATGAGGGACTTGGCCGTCGCGACGGCGAGCGGTCCGTTCCTCAGGATCGCGGCCGCGATCTCGCCGACCTTCGCGTCGAGCTTGTCGGCGGGGGCGATTTCGTGGACGAGTTCCATGCGCCGCGCCTGCTCGGGTCCGAAGATCTCGGCGGTGAGGAAGTAACGCCGCGCCGCGGAGGGCCCGATCTTCGGAGCGACGTACGCGGAGATCACGGCCGGGACGATCCCGAGCTTGACCTCCGTGAAGGCGAACTGGGCGGTGTCGACCGACACGACGACATCGCAGCACGAGACGAGCCCCATCCCGCCGCCGAGGCAGGTTCCGTTGACGCGACCGATCACGGCCTTCGGGCACTCGTCGATCGCGCGGAACATGGCCGACATCCGCAGGGCGTCCTCGCGATTCTGCGCCTGCGTGTAGGTCACGCTCCGCTTCATCCAGTTGACGTCGGCGCCCGCGCAGAAAACGGCGCCGGCCCCCGTGAGGACGACGACGCGGACCGAGGCGTCGGCGGCCAGGTCCGCGAAGACCGCCGTGAGCTCCGCGATGAGCGTGTCGTCGAAGGCATTCCGGACGTCGGGGCGATCGAGCGCCACCGTGGCGACCGGCCCCGCGCGGGAAAGCTTCAGGCTCTTCGGTTCCATGGGGCCCTCAGAAACGGAAGACGGGGGCGGGCGACGGGGGAATCGGCGCGTTGAGGCAGGCGGCCAGGGCGAGCCCGACCGGCTTGCGCGTGTCGGCGGGATCGAGGATGCCGTCGTCCCAGAGCTGGGCGGCGCCGAAGTAGGGGTCCCCCTCGCGCTCGTACTTCTTGAGGACGGGATCCGAGATCTTCTTCGCGTCCTCCGGGGTCAGCTCCTTCTTCTCCCGGGCGAGCTGCTCCCGCTTCACCTGGACGAGCACCGAGGCGGCCTGCTCGGCACCCATGACGCTCACGCGGGAGTTCGGCCACGTGAAGAGGAAGCGCGGCTGGTAGCCGCGGCCGCACATGGCGTAGTTTCCCGCGCCGTGCGAAGCGCCGATGATGACGGTGATCTTCGGCACGGCGGCCGTGGCCACGGCCTGCACCATTTTCGCGCCGTCCTAGGCGATCCCTCCCTGCTCCGCGGCCTTCCCGACCATGAAGCCCGTGATGTTCTGGAGGAAGACGAGCGGGATGCCGCGCTGGGAGCACATCTGGACGAAGTGCGCCCCCTTGAGCGACGAGGGGGAGAAGAGGACGCCG
>DATHFI010000061.1:0-2926 GCA_035490275.1 Planctomycetota bacterium | reverse complement strand
CCCGCGGTGGCCGCGTCGAGGAAGATTACGTGGCCCGACTGCTCCCCCCCGAGGCGCGCGCCGGTCCGCATCATCTCCTCGGCGACGAACTTGTCGCCCACCTTGACCCGGTCGAGCCGGAGCCCGAGCGTCCGCAGGTATTTCTCGAGGCCGAGGTTCGCCATCACCGTGGAGACGACCGACGAGCCCCCGAGCGTCCGGTTCCGCTTCATGGACCTCGAGCAGAACGCCAGGATGTGATCGCCGTCGCGCACCTCGCCGGTCTCGTCCACGAGGATGCACCGGTCGGCGTCGCCGTCGAACGCGGCGCCGAGGTCCGCCTTCGCCGCGCGCACGGCCGCCGCGAGCTGGTCCGGGTGGAGCGCCCCCGCGCCCTCGTTGATGTTGAGCCCGTCGGGCTCCGCGTGGAGCACCTTCACGGCGGCCCCGAGGGATCGGAAGAGCTTCGGCGCGAACGGGGAGGCGGCCCCGTGGGCGCAGTCGATCACGAGCCGCATCCCCTTCAGCGGCCGGCCCGCCGGGAGCTGCGACCGCAGGAACCGGAGATAGGGCGCGGCGTCGCGGCGCTCCGAGGTGCCGGGCCTCTGCCCCGGTTCCGAGGCGGCCCAGACCTCCTCCACGCGCGCTTCGGCCGCGTCCGGGATCTTGAATCCCTCGCCCGAGATCACCTTGATGCCGTTGTCGTGGGCCGGATTGTGGGAGGCGGAGATGACGATCCCGAGCGCGGCCTTCCAGCGGCGCGCGAGATAGGCGACGCCCGGAGTGGGGACGACGCCGACCCGGATCGCGTGGACTCCCATCGCGTGAAGGAGGTCCTTCTCGATATCCGGGCCCGAGGCGCGCGTGTCCCGGCCGATCACGACGCGCCGCCCGGAAAGGCGCGTGGGAAGCCGCAGGGCGCGGCGCACGGAGGCGCTGACCTTGGGAAGGAAGATTTTCGGGGTCTCTCGGAGCAGGGTGCCAAGCGCGCGGCCGAGCCGCCGCACGCTATCGGAGGAGAGGGGGCCCTCGCCCGCCCGCGCCCGGATGCCGTCGGTGCCGAAAAGCGCCATGAGGGGCCTAGCCGGCCTTATCCAGCGATTCCGGATTGCGGATTGTGGATTTCCGGAGAGCTCCCGTATTGGAATCCTCCTGAAATCGAGAATCCGTAATCCAAAATCTCCGCCGTTCCATGGGTCCGCGCTCGTCGCGTGAGGTTCGAATGCTCATGATGGGACCCGGCTAAGTCTTCGCCACCCGGACCAGGGCCGTGGACCGTTCGCCGGTGTGGAGCCGGACCCGGACCACCCGCCTGAGCGCGTCGTCGGCCACGTCGCACCTGATGGGCAGGGAGTAGTCGCCCGTCCGCGCCCCCGGGGGCCAGTCCAGTTTCACGAAGACGTGGAGCTGCTCCGGGTGGACCGACTTGACGATCTCCTCGGGCCCCTCGAGGATCACCCGCACCGACTTGGGCTCGAGGAGATCGACGGCGTGGCCCGTCAGCGGCGGGCTCGACAGGAAGACCGGCACGTCCGGCAGCTCCAGCTGGAACTGCACGGGCACGACGTCCACCTCGACCGTGAAGGACTCCTGGGCCTTCACTTCGCGGAGGTCGGGATTCTCGTTGTCGAGGTCGCCGGGCGCCACGAAGGAAGCCGAACGGCCGCTGATCCGGATGGGACGAATCGGGAGCGCCTTGATCGCATTGTCCGCCGGGAGCCGGACCTTGATTTCCGGGGGGACGGCGCGGACTCCCTCGACCTTGAACCCCGCCTTCGGACGGTCGACGAGGTCCGTCAACAGAACCCGGATCGGCAAGGACTTGACCTCGAACCGCGAGTACTGGATCCGCAGTGTGACGTTCTGGACGGTGATGCGCTTGGCCATCTCGGCGGTGATGCCGAAATCGTGGGAGGTGAGCTGGAGGATGATCTGCCGCTTCGACGGGTCGGAGGGGAATTTCCCCTCGTCGAGGATGGGCCGGCAGGTCAGCTGGATGACCTCGATCTGCGGCCGGTCGCCCGAGATCGTCACGAGGATCCGGTCGGTGACCTCCTGGTTGTCCGCGACGTACCGCAGCGAGGTGACGTCCGCCCGGACCACGGGCGTGAACTGGGCGTAGATCGTCACCTGCGTCTCGGCGTCCGGCCGTTTCGTGAGGACGACGACCGTCACGAGCGACAGGAAGAACGCCATCGCCATGGTGCCGTAATTGTTCGAGAGCCACTTCACGGGGCCTTCTCCTTGGACCCCCCTCCGGAGGCCGCCGCCTTCTTCCTGGCCTCCTCCTCGGCGGGGTTGCCGTTCGACCCGCCGGAGGCCGTGGGCATCGACGGCATGGAGGGCGGCGAGAAGAATCGCTTGGTGCGGAGGGAGAGCGTGCCGCGCTCGTAGAGATCGCGCAGTTCGTGCTCGAGGGCCTCCTGCGTGAGGTCGGTCTTGAGCTTCCGGTTCGTGCAGATCGAGATGCGTCCGGTCTCCTCCGAAACGACGATCACGACGGCGTCCGTCTCCTCGCACACGCCGAGGGCGGCGCGGTGGCGGGTCCCCATCGACTTCGCCAGCTTGTCGTCCTCGGAGAGCGGGAAGAAGCAGGCCGCCGCGGCGATGCGCTCGTGCTGGATGACGACGGCCCCGTCGTGGAGCGGGTTGCCCGGGAAGAAGATCGTCTCCAGGAGCTCGCTCGTCACGGCCGCGTCGATCCGCGAGCCCTTCTCGACGTACTCGCTGAGGCCGACGTCGCGCTCGATGGCGATGAGGGCGCCGATCCGGTTCTTCGAGAGCCGGACGGTCGCCGTCACGAGCTGGTCGACGACCTTCGAGGATCCTCCCCGGAAGATCGGGGAGAGCAGGGGCGACTGGGCCAGCCTCAGGAGGAACCGGCGCAGTTCCGGGGCGAAGATGACGATCGCGGCGATCGACGATCCCCCGAGGACGAACTGGAGGA
>DATHFI010000060.1:0-3935 GCA_035490275.1 Planctomycetota bacterium | reverse complement strand
ATCCGGCGAACAACGCCCTCCAGCGGGACTTGTGGACCCGCCTGCAGAATCTTCCTCCGGGCCCTGGTGTCGACCGCATCCTCCTCGAGGCCGCCGAAAGGGTTTACACCCGCTACGATGCGAACTATTACCACGGCATCCTCTGGCACTGGCCCTACCTCTGCAGCCGGAGGACGATCGAGCTCTGCGATCGCGCCTTCAAGTCGACGACGGATCCCGAAATCCGCGAGCGGGCGCTCTGGCTCAAGGCCTTCGCTCTCCGCTGTCCTCCCATGGAACCGTGGGAGGATGCCGAGCGTGACCAGGAAACCTACGCGGAACAGCGTCGATGGACGCCCGACTTCGACGCGGCGCGGGAGATCTACAAGAAGCTCGCGGCCGAATTCCCCGGCACGCCGCACGGTACCGCCGCAGCACCCCTTGCGGCCCAGAAGGATCTTGCCATCGTCCTGCCCAAGGGTCCCAAGGAACGTGACCCCCGCGAGCCCTGACCTGCGGGTCGCCTGCCGGGTGGACGTTCGCTCCCTGACCTGCTTAAATGGGCACCGCAATGCCCTTCCTGCTCGGCGTGGATCTCGGCGGGACGAGCGTGAAGCTGGGGATTTGCGACGGGCGGGGCCGCGTGAGGGATTCCAGGTCGATCCCGACCCGGCCGCGACGAGGCCCGAAGGCCGTCGTCGCCGACATCGCCGCCGCGGCGCGGACCCTTGAAGGCTTCGAATCGGCGCGAGCCTGCGGAATCGGGGCCCCGGGGCCCCTCGACCTTCGGCGGACGCGCATCCTGGTCGCGCCCAACCTGGGATGGAAAAACGTCCCCCTGCCGCGGCTTCTCGAGGCCCAGCTGGGACGGCCGGTGCGCCTCGAGAACGACGCGAATGGCGCCGCTTTCGCGGAATGGGCGGTCGGCGCGGGTAAAGGGACCTCCAGTCTGGCGCTGTACACGCTGGGTACCGGAGTCGGAGGCGGGCTCGTTCTCGACGGCCGGCTCTGGACCGGGGCCGCGGGGGGCGCGGCGGAGTTCGGCCACGTCCAGATCGATCCGCGAGGTCCGGCCTGCGCGTGCGGGCGCCGGGGATGCCTCGAGGCCTTCGCCTCGGCCACGGCCGTGACGCGGGCGGCCGGCACGCGGAGCGCGGAGGAGGCCTTTGAGAGCCGCTCCCCCCGGGCGCGGAAGGCGGTTGAAAGCGCCGTGGCGGCGCTCGGGGCGGCCATCGCGGGAGTATTCAATGTCCTCCAGCCGGAGCGGTTCGTGATCTCCGGCGGCATGGCCGAGGCGGGCGCGGGATTCCTGGAGCGCGTGCGGCGCGCGGCCCGCGAACGCGTCTTCGGGGCCTACCGGAAGAATCTGGTGATCGTGCGCGGGCTTTTGGGAAACGATGCCGGGTGGATTGGCGGCGCCTTGTTGGCGAACGAGGGACGTGGCAGGAAATGAGCGATTTTCGATTCTTGATTCTCGATTCTCGGCCCCGAGAATCCAGAATCGAGAATCCAGAATCGTTACTTGAGAACGTAAGTCCCCCATGATCGAAATCACGAAGATCCGCAATTTCTCGATCATCGCCCACATCGACCACGGCAAGTCCACCTTGGCGGACCGGATCCTGGTGCTCACGGGCACGGTGTCGAAGCGCGACATCCGCGAGCAGTTCCTCGACTCGAACGCCCTCGAGCGCGAGCGCGGAATCACGATCAAGGCGAAGGCCGTCGCGATGGAGTACAAGGGCTACCAGCTCAACCTGATCGACACGCCGGGCCACGTCGATTTCAACTACGAGGTCTCGCGCTCGCTGGCCGCCTGCGAAGGGGCCGTCCTCCTCGTGGACGCCACGCAGGGCGTCCAGGCCCAGACGGTCGCCAACGCCCTGCTCGCCACCGAGGGCGGCCTCGCCGTCGTGCCCGCCCTGAACAAGATCGACATGCAGACGGCGCAGGTCGAGGAGTCGCTCCTCGAGATGGAGAACTCGCTGAGCATCCCCGCGGAGGAGGTCCTGCACGTCAGCGGTAAGATGGGGACGGGCATCGAGGAGCTCCTCCAGCAGGTCATCGACAAGGTGCCGCCTCCCAAGGGGGACGTGAACGCGCCGCTCCAGGCCCTGATCTTCGACAGCGAGTTCAACGAGTACCGCGGGTGCGTGGCCTACGTGCGCATCATGAACGGCCGCGTGAAGCGCGGCGACAAGATCCGCTTCCTCGGCACCGGGACGGAGCACGATGTCGAGTACGTCGGCATCTTCACGCCCCAGATGAAGGAAGTCGACGAGCTGACGGCGGGGCGCGTCGGCTACCTCATGGCGAACATCAAGTCGATCCGCGACGTGAGGGTCGGCGACACGGTGGCGCCCGCCGGACCGGTCTCGGTCAAGGCGCTCCCGGGCTACAAGGAGCCGCTTCCCGTCGTCTTCTGCGGGTTCTTCCCCGCGGGCGAGACGGACTTCGGAGACCTCAAGAAGGCGCTCGAACGGCTGGGCCTGAACGACTCCAGCTTCAAGTACCAGGCCGAGACGAGCGAGGCCCTCGGGTTCGGCTACCGGTGCGGATTTCTCGGCCTGCTCCACATGGAGATCATCCAGGAGCGGCTGGAACGCGAGGAGAAAGTCGACTTGATCCAGACCGCTCCGAGCGTGACCTACGAGATCCTGGCGCAGACCGAGCACGGGAAGGCGGTGCTTCGCATCGACAACCCCGCGAAGCTGCCCGACGACCCGCTCATCGAGGAGTGGCGCGAACCGGTCGTCCGGGCGAGCATCATCGTCCCGACGGAGAGCATCGGCGCGATAATGTCGCTGTGCGAGGCGCGGCGCGGGACCTACGAAAAGACGGAATACATCTCGCCCCTCCGCGTGATCCTCACGTATAAGCTCCCGTTCGCCGAGATCGTGTACGACTTCTACGACAAGCTGAAGTCGATGACGCGCGGGTACGGGACGCTCGACTACCGGTTCCTCGGCTACGAGATCGCGGACCTGACGCGGCTCCGGATCCTCGTCGGCGGGCAGGAGGTGGACGCGCTCTCGATCATCATCCACCGGGAGAACTCGGAGCAGAAGGGCCGGAGGATCCTGAGGGTGCTGAGGAAGGAAATCCCGAGGCAGATGTTCGAGGTCACCCTCCAGGCGGCGATCGGCAAGAAGGTCATCGCCCGCGAGGACATCTCCGCGCTCAAGAAGGACGTGACGGCGAAGTGTTACGGCGGCGACATTTCCCGCAAGAGGAAACTGTGGGAGAAACAGAAGGAAGGCAAGAAGCGGATGAAGTCGATCGGCCGGGTGGAGATCCCGCAGGCGGCCTTCATGGCGGTGCTGAAGGGGTCGGACGAGGAGTCGTAGGTCCGCTGAAGGACCGCGCGATCTCCGCGGCCCTCCTCTTCCTCCCCCTCGCCCTGTGGCCGGCGGCGGCCGCGGTCGGGGCTTGGCGCGTCGGCGAAACACCGGGGTTCGTCCTTGCCCTGATCGGGATCGGTCTGGCCGCGATTCCGGCGGCGGCGACGGCCCTGGGTCTGCGCTGGGCCCATCGCGTGGCCGAGGTCTTCGCCCTGGCCGGGATGGTCATCGGCATCGTCTACGTGCTCCGGAACGGGGTGACGCTCCTCGCGGTCCCGGCGATCGGCTATTTCATCGTCTATGCCTTCCTCTCCCACCACCGGTTCCGCGCCGCGGAGGCCACCCCCGCCGCGAAGCCGGCCGATCCGGCGTCGGAGCACCCGCTCGCCTGGCTGAGGGAGAACGTCGAGGCGGTGGCCGTGGCCTTCATCATGGCGCTCGTCATCCGCTGCTTCTGCGTCGAGGTCTTCAAGATCCCCTCGAGCTCCATGGAGCCGACCCTCATGGGGGACAAGCCGGACGAGGGCCGCTCCGGCGACCGGATCATCGTCACGAAGCTCTCCTACCTTCTCGCGCCGGTGCGGCGGTTTGACGTCGACGTCTTCAAGTTCCCCC
>DATHFI010000059.1:0-4125 GCA_035490275.1 Planctomycetota bacterium | reverse complement strand
TCATAGAAGGCGATGCCGTCTCCCCCCGAAGCCGTGAACCCGCTCCAGTTCGCCTCGATCGTCGTCGTCGAACTCTGCGAATCGATGTCCGCGCCGGAGCCGTCGTTGACGACTCCCGCGGTTGGAGGCGAGCCAGGACTGATCGTGATGTCTGAAACATACGTGGCCTGATCGGCATCGCTGGTGGCGGTGTCGTCCAGCGTGAGGCGGATCCAGACGAAACGCCCGGTCTCGGGGATTTGAATGACACTTCCCAGTGGAGCGGGGTCAACAAGCGTTTCCGAACCAAAAACACCCGTGGCGTCCGGTGCGACGCGGACTTGCAGGCGAACGACGCCTCCCGGTGAAACCTGGCCATTGAGAACAATGAACAGGTTGGATGGGTCGCTTTGCAGGTCCACGAGGTGAGAATAGAAGCCGCGCAGGCGATTGGGCGCCTGATTGGCGTTTGCCGCATCGGCGTCGATGGTCGCGACCACGACGCTGCTGATGGGTGTGAAGCCGGAATCGAAGCCCCCGATCGCCCACATGAAGCCCCCATAGGCGGCCGAGGCGTGATAGCCGCGACCCGAGGGAAGCGAGCTGGTCGACGACCATGATCCGACGGAGCCATCAGGGTTGATCGATGCGGCCACAACGTCGGTCAAGATGATGTCGGGATCGGCGAGGCCGCCGATGGAATAGAGAAATCCGTTGTGGGCGATGCAAGAGTGAAGGCCGCGAGCCAGGGGAAGCGACGTGGTGGACAACCATGACCCGATGGTTCCATCCGCATTGATGGACGCGACCAGGACGTCGCCGGAGAGTTCACCGAGCCCGGGGCCCCCTCCGACCGTGTAGAGAAAGCCGTTGTACGCGAGCGTGGAGTGGAATCCGCGCCCTGAGGGAAGCGAGGTGGTGGACGACCACGCCCCGACGGAGCCATCCGCGTTGATGGGCGCGACCAGGACGTCGCCGATGGCGGCGAAATTGACGTCGAAGCCCCCGGTAACGTACAGGAACCCGTTGTAAGCGAAGCTGGAATGGAAATATTCTCCGACGGGGAGGGCGGTGGTGGACGACCAACCCCCGATCGTCCCATCCGCGTTGATGGGTGCCACCAACACGTCGGTCAAGAGGTCATCATTGCCGTTGATGCCGCCGATGGCGTACACGAAGCCGTCAAACACCGCGGAGGAGAGTGCGTGTCGTCCCGACGGCAACGCGGACGTGGAGGCCCACGCCCCAAGGGACCCGTTGGCATTGACGGCCGCGACCCAAACGTTGCTTGAGGGGATGTAATCGATGTCGCGGCCCCCGATGGCGTAGACGAAACCATTGTGCGCGACGGAGGCGAGATCGGCGCGTTCCGAGGGAATCGCGGTGGTGGCCGACCACGCTCCCACGGTGCCGGCGGTAATCCGGTCGCGCGCCACCCGGTTCTGCGCCGTTGAAATGAGCCCCTCGTTGTTGCCTTTTTGAAAATCAGCCGTCGAAGTGAGGGTAACGGACTGTTGGGCCGCCGCCGCGCTTGCTCCGCTGACAAGACCGCAGGCCATTATCAGATGGAGATGCACCAGGCTTCTCATGCGATTCCCCCCGCAGGCTCGATCCGTCCCCAGTCCAACCGGAGCGTAGGCCGGGGCTGGTAGACGCGCAAGGGGCCAGAATTTGGAAATTGAGTAGACCAGCGGGAGCACGGGCCGGTCATCCCCCTGGGCCCACCGCGACGGTTCCGCCTGCAGGATCAGCCCCGGCATCTTTTCGGGGACAGTTCTCGCGCCCGCTTGGCCGTCGAGCGGACGCTGGATCCGGGTGTGAGAGAGACGGCGATCGGCTACATCCCCTGTCGGTCCTTGTCTTTTTCTTTCCCCTTCTCACCCTCTTGCTTCTTCCCGAAAAACTCCTCGAGCACCTTAGGCAGCATGGTCTGGTTCAGCCTGTTGGTATGGCCTTCCCCGTCGACCACGGTGTTGGAAACCTGGTAGCCCCTCTCCTTCAGCACCTTCTCCACCCCCGCATTTTCCCGTACGCCGTTGTCATCCTGACGGCCGGCGTACAAGAGGAACGTCTGCGGTTTCTTGGGTTTCTCGGCAAGTTCATCCTTCCACTTCGAGACCGCGAGGGCATACACCATCGCGCCGACCACGTTTCCGAAGAGATCCGGGTGACGGGCCCCCATGGTCAGGGAAAACGGACCTCCATTGGAACTGCCGCAGACGATCCGCTCCATGCGATTCTTGCTGGCCCCGAACTCCTTCTCGGCCCACGGCAGCACTTCCTCGATGAACCACTTTTCATGCGCGTCGAAGTCCTTGGGGCTCACCTGGGGCACGTACTCCTGCATCCGCAGGTTGGGGCCGTGCATGATCGCGACGACGATGATCGGCGGAATCCGGCCGTCCGCAATCAGCGGTTCCACGAGCTTCATGTTGACGTTGAGCATGCCGTCGCAGGTGTAGAACACCGGATAGCTCTTTTGCGGATCATGGCCTGGTGGAAGCCAGACTTTCACATTCCGAGGTGCGCCGATGTTCTTGCTGTCGAATCTGATCGACCTGACGGTTCCCTTCGGGGCCGCCGGGGCATCCCCGGCGGGAATGTCCGTGACCGGGACCGGTGCGCCCGAAGGCTCGCCGATCAGCTGCACCGCGTCGATCTCGTTCCAACCTTCGACCTCCGAGGAGTCCAGCGTGATGCGAATCACCCGCGTCACGAAATTCGGAGGATCGAACTGAACGTCCAGGATGCCGGGACTGACGGTGGTGGAGTCCTTCCCCTTCCACAGCACCTGCCACTTCTTCCCGGCGTCCAGCGCCTCGATTCTTGCGACCGCGCCCGGGTTGAACGACTCGTGGACGCGGACTTGCGCGGGCCGCACGGCGGCCTTGTAGGTCAGCTCCAGCCACTCCTGGCCCCCGTCCGGTTCCTGGCTGGCCCACGCCGTCGGATGGTCTCCGTCCTCATCCGTATCCGGCTTCCCACAGGCCTGTTGGGCGCTCCAGTCGCTCTCGTTCGCCTTCCCTTGACCGGAGTATTCCGAGGACGCCTTTCCGCTCGCCGCCCACTGCTTCCACAGGCCGCTGTCGCCCGCTTCGACATAAGCGACCCATTTGAGGACGGACTTGGCCCGGGCCTGCTCGTCCGGCGTGCCGGACTTGGCCAGGGACTCCAGTTCCGGAAGCGCCGGGGTCCCCACTTCGGCCAGGCGAGCCGTCGCCTGCGAAACCGCTTCGGGAGAACCCGCCTTCAGGTCCTTCAGAAGGGCTTGGGTAATTTCCGGGATTAGCGTACTGATGGACTTGCTCAAATTGTCTATTTCGACCTGGATCTTCTTACCCGCCGCCTCTTTCTTGCGACGCTCGCGACGGAGTTTGCGCAGCTCTTCGAGCTTCCCCTCCTGCTGCCGGGTGAATCCCGGTAACTTGAGGGAACCCGTGGCCATGGCCGCTGATGGCCCTTGGAGGGTAATGCCGAGGAAAAGGGACCCCAGCGCCATGGCCGGGATCCACCTGGGAGTTCTCATAATGGTCTCCGCCCCCGATCCTACGGCACTCTGGAAGACCTGCAAGGGACCAGAATCGGAATCGCGAGTAGAACGCCTGAATCAGGTTCGGCCCAAGTCATTCGCCGGATCGTGGCCTCAGGAGATCAATCTCCTCTTCAGTCGCGACCGGAAGGCCGACGCCAGGATGACGAGCCCGGCCAAGAGGGCTGCCAGGGAACCCGGAGATGCCGTGGCGGCGTGACCGCAGTGTCGGTTCTTTTTGGTGCCGCCTCCTCCTCCGCCGCCGGTGGTAGCGGGCACAGCCACTTGAACGCCGTCGCTGGCGGCGACAACCGAGGTCAGTCCACCGGCGCCGGTCGCCCGGACCCGCGCGTAATAAGTGGTTCCGGCCTGGAGAGCCAGCGATGAGTTGGTGGCGCTCGTGGCGAGTCCCACGTTCACCCAGCCCTGGACATTGGCCAGGCTGGTGCTCGTCCCGATGGACCACTCGTAGAAGGCGATGCTGTCTCCGGCGGCCGGCGTGAAGCCGCTCCAATTCGCCTCGATCGTCGCCGTCGAGATCTGCGTATCGATGTCCGCCGCTAGGCCGTCGAAGACGACGCCCGCCGTCGGCGGGGGAAAGGGGCTGACGACAATGT